>JBGSLY010000158.1:0-6785 GCA_041740435.1 Parasphingorhabdus sp. | reverse complement strand
AGGTAAGGAGGCCCAGGCGGATAAGTTCGCTGTGGACAGGCACTTGACGGATCGCATTGGCGTTTTTGAGCTGCTGGCCAGTGCGCATGTTAAGATCGAATATCCAGATGCCTTCGACCTGGCGAAGGTCCGTAAGGCGCAGCTGGCAAATCTCTTCCTGTCGCATGCCGGAGTAGACGGCGATCAGGGGAAGCCAGAACTTCTCGTCTCGCACGATGAAGGAACCTGACTTTGATCGGCGATTGGGCGACTGGCAGCCAGTCCAAACTGGCGAGGAAAACAACGCTTGCAGTTCGTCCTTCTCCCACATTTGGCGCTGGTCGCGTGCCCGCTTGGTGGAGGGGAACTTCCAGTCGGCGAAGATATTGGTATCGGCCCGTCCGTGTTCAATCACGGATGCCCACAGGGAGGCGAGTGCAGCGAAGTGCCGCTGAACGGTACGTGGGGACAGGCGCTGGATGTCCAGGCACTTCGATCGCTCAACTACCTGCTCAGCCTTTATCCCGCGATATTCGGCAGCCTTGCCGTAGTTGGCCGGTAGATCCTCCAGCAGTTCCTTGAAGCGAGCCGCATCGCGCCGGGTGAAGTTTGCGAGAGGCCGGTCGCCAAAATACTCGGTGAACAGGGCATAGGTCTTCCGCGCCTGAAGGCCGGTCTGTTGCTCCCAAACCTTGCGGCGAACCTGTGCTTCCCGAAACTTGTCCGCTTCCTCGCTGAAGGGCGGGCCTGCCGGAACAAGCGGCGCTGGCGGTGATGGCTCTGGCTGCGATGATGCTGGCGACGGCGGTGCTGGGCCTTGCAACGCCGACACGAGCAACTTGTCTTTGGGTTCGTAGTTGAAATCGCCCTCGGCCCGTGCCTTTAGGGCTTCCGCCACTTCGATTCCGGCACGAAGCATGGCGTGCGATACACGGCGCGCGTCGGTCTTCTCCAGTTGGACGTCCTGACCGAAGCGACGGGCCAGCATGGTATTGACAATCATTCGCACGGATCCGAAGGCGCTGTTCGCTAGATCGATCCGGGACCGTTCTGCCAATTGCCGATAATGTTCGATGTAATGCTCGCGGAGGTTTTCCGGGATGGGGTCGTCCCGCATCAGTCGGGCAGCTTCATCCTGTGCGAGGATCGAGTTGTAGAAGTCCTTTACCAGCGCCGCAATGTCCAGTTCGCTCAGCATAGGCGTGGCTCTGACGGCATCAAACAACTCCTCGGAACAGACATAGAGAAACCGCGATAGACGGCGCGCAACTGACGCGTTGGAGGTGCGTAGGCTGCACGTAAGTTCTGCGCGCTTGAAGAGTGGCTGAAGAGCGTCTGGCACCGCACGACGGAAATGGAAAATACCCCCACGCCGTATAGTATTCGGGATTGATCCCATGCCAACATAGCCCCGCTCTGTAGCAGAGTTCTGTAGCAAAACCCCACCTAATTTCGGGCGCCGAGAAAAAAGCTTTTAATGGCAGCTAGTTAACGGGAAAATGGCTGGGGTGGCAGGATTCGAACCTGCGCATGGCGGCATCAAAAGCCGCTGCCTTACCGCTTGGCGACACCCCAAGGCTGGCGCGCCTATAGGTTACAAATCCCCGATAGGGCAAGCGCCGTTTTTAGGAAAAATAGTCAATCGATCCGCTTCACCCAACCGTGGGGATCATCGGCCTGTCCGCGCTGGATGGCGATCAGACGTTGGCGGAAATGTTCGGTCGCTGGCCCACCGCCGCCATTGCCGACGGTAAAATCGCCACTGTGGGAACGCACTGTGCCCAGCGGGGTAATAACCGCCGCGGTTCCGCACGCGAAACATTCCTGCAATTGGCCGGAACGGGCGTCATCGCGCCATTGATCGATGGAATAGGGCGCTTCCTCCACGCTATAACCCTCGTCGCGGGCCAAAGTCATGATCGCATCGCGGGTGATGCCGGGCAGGATGGTGCCAGATAACGGCGGGGTAACCAGCCGCTTGCCCTCCAGCAAAAAGAACAGGTTCATACCGCCCAGTTCTTCGACCCATTTGCGTTCGGCGGCATCAAGAAACACAACCTGATCGCATCCCAAGGCGCTCGCTTCGCCCAAGGCTATCAGGCTGGCCGCATAATTGCCGCCGCATTTGGCCGCGCCTGTGCCGCCAGGTGCAGCACGCGTATATTGGTCGGAAATCCATACCGTAATCGGCGTCGCGCCGCCCTTGAAATAGGCCCCAACGGGTGATGCAATGACCAGATACAGATATTCCTTGGCCGGACGCACGCCCAGAAATACCTCGCTGGCGAACATAAACGGCCGCAAATACAGCGATCCGCCTTCGCTATGTGGTATCCAATCGCGGTCAGTCATAACCAACTGACGAATCGACTCGAGGAACAATTCTTCCGGCAATTCGGGCATGGCCATCCGGCGGGCTGATGCCGCAAAGCGCCGTGCGTTTTCTTCTGGCCGGAACAACCCGGTTTGCCCGTCGTCAAGGCGATAGGCCTTCATGCCTTCAAAAATTTCCTGCGCATAGTGGAGCACCGATGATGCCGGATCCATCGGTATCGGTTGGCGCGGCCCGATATGCGCATCATGCCAGCCCGATTGCTCGTTCCAGCGGATACAGGCCATATGATCGGTAAATATTTTGCCAAAACCCGGATCGGCGATCAGCGCGCTGCGGGCATCGGCCGGGGTAGGATTGGGATGCTCGACCATCCGGAACCCCGAAGCAGCAGGTGTGTTGGTCATTTCAGGGTCCTCACGTCGATTGATCTTGTGATTTATACTTGGTTTTGGTTGCAAACTCCTAACCGCGATGTCAAGATACGTCAATATGGCTGACCCATTTGATAAAAACCCGCTGTCGGGAGCTTCCGCCCTGTTTCTGCGGGAGGACGAGATACGCCGGGGCGTGGAATTGCTGTATTTTGGCTATACCCGCCTGACCAATGCCGTCGATGCAAAACTGGCGGAGCGCGGTTTGGGCAGAGCGCATCATAGAGCGCTCTACTTTGTAGCCCGCCAGCCCGATATGACGGTGGGTAGCCTGTTACAATTGCTTGCGATCACCAAACAATCGCTGGGCCGCGTGTTGACCGAGTTGCAGGAACAAGGGTTGATGGTAACCCGTCCCGGTGCGGACGACCGGAGGCAAAAGCTGCTGCGATTGACGGCGGAAGGGGAGACTTTGGAAAATGTCCTGTTCAACGAGCTACGCGAACGCTTGTCCGGCGCTTATGTTCGGGCTGGTCAGGAATCGGTCACTGGTTTTTGGCGGGTTTTAGAAGGATTGGTGCCGCCCGAAGAACGCGACATGGTTATGAAATTGCGGCAGGGTTAAGCAGCGACCAATGACTCCGCCAGCGCGGCAAACAATCTTACCCCATCGGTGTTGCCGTGCACCGTTTCAACCGCGCGTTCCGGATGCGGCATCATGCCCAGTACATTGCCGCGCGCGTTGGTGATGCCTGCTATATTCGCCAGCGAACCGTTGACTGGCTCACCGTAGCGCAGCGCAACTTGTCCTTCACCCTCAATCCGCGCCAATGTCGCGGCATCGACGAAATAATTCCCGTCATGATGGGCGACGGGGAGTTTAATTTGCTCACCGTGATCATACAGCCGGGTAAAAGGCGTCTCATTGTTCTCGACCGTCAACGCCACCGTGCGGCAGACAAAACGCAGCTGCTGGTTGCGCATTAACGCACCGGGTAGCAGCCTAGTTTCGGTCAAGACCTGAAACCCGTTGCACACGCCCAAAATATGAACGCCGCGCTCCGCCGCGCGGACGATGGCGGGCATGATAGCGGATTGGGCCGCAATCGCGCCGCAGCGCAGATAGTCGCCATAAGAAAAACCGCCGGGAATGGCGATCAGGTCTAGGCCGTCAGGCAAATCGGCATCGGCATGCCATACCCGGGCCGGGGCACGCCCGCTGGCCTGTTCGAGCGCAACCATCATGTCGCGATCACAGTTGGAACCCGGAAATACGATGACGGCGGATTTCATCTCTGCGCTCTCCGTATCAATCCCGGTCGATCCGGTAATTTTCGATGACCGTATTGGCGAGCAGCTTCTGGCACATTTCGCTAATCGCCGCTTCGCTGGTCCCTTCGGTCACTTCGAGTTCAATGAACTTACCGATCCGCACATCGTTAATGCCGGAAAAGCCAAGGTTTTCCAGTGAATGGTGCACCGCCTTGCCCTGCGGATCGAGCACGCCGTTTTTGAGAGTGACGTAGACCCTGACCTTCATCGCACACCTTCCTGAACTGCTTCGCGCCGCCTATAGCGCACCTGGCGAGAGTCTCAAGCAGGTTTTGGCAGGGTGGAGCCGAGCGAGGGTCAGAAAAACTTGGCTAGGCTGAATTGCACCCGGTGGCGGTCCATCTGGTAGAGGTCGTAATTGCTGTCGACCCGGGTGTAGGTGTAGTTGACCGAGGGCGAGAAGCCCAGCACCTTGACCGCGCGGCTGCCCAAATAGGCGCGGGCCGAGCTGCGCCAGTCTTCGCGCTTTTCGCTGGAGTAGAGTAAAATCGGGGCGTCATATTGCGATCGGCTGATGCTGCCCGATACACCTGCGTTTATACCCAAGGGTAGCTCGCCGCCCAGTCCCAGATTGACGCCATAGTTGACGCTGGAGAACGCATCGCTGTTCAAAAAGTCACGTCGTCCGAAAACGCCGACCGATGCAATCATCGCTTTGCCGACAATCCGTTCATAGGTCGCGTTCCCGCCCAGTTGCCATCCGGTATACGACGGGCTGAGTAAAGAATCGCTGCGCCGGGCATCAATTTCAACACCGACCCGTTGACCCTCGTCGAGCGCCTTTTGCAGGTTCACCCGACCGCCATATTCGCGCATAATCAGGTCGCCGCCGTACCAGCGTTGCTGACCTAGCGCCTGCAGGGACACGCTGGTATATTTGCCCAAGCGTAGTTCGGGCCCAGCCGCAATCTGCGCGACAAAATCATCGGCTTCGGTTCCGTTATAATTGACCCCGCGCGCATCGACGTCCAGCAACATCGCCAGTGTGTCGCTTGTTTTGACCCGAACCCCGCCAGAGATGCTGCCGGTCTGGCCAATGCCGCTGCGTTGACGGGCATCTTCATTGAGTGTCAGGGGCAGTTTAATCGGACCAAAATTGATGTCGATAGTCTCGGCATCGGTGGCTCCGTTGATGTTGGTATCGGGAGCAAAGCCGACATCGAAACTGAACCGCCACACCCGGTGATCGCGCAATATGCTGCGCGTATTGCGGATGGTGCGGGCGATTTCGGGGGGCAGGTTTTCGTCATTTTCCGCGAGGCGAAAATGATAGTCCGCTGCGCCTTCCTTGCCCTTGATCAGATAGGCGCGCGCAAGCTCCAGCCGGACACGCGTCTGACCGGGGTCTTCCTCCAGCACTTGCCGGAATTTCGATATCGCTTCGTCGGTTTGACCGGTTTCCATCGCGATAAATCCGGCCAGAAAGCGTTGCTGCGTCCGGTATTCGGGAATCTGTCCCAAGGCCTTGACCAGTGGTCGCGCCGCATCCCAGTTTTTGGCCAAAACCAGTTCTTCTGCTTTGGCGAGCAGCTGGTCGGGCGTGACGCGGTAACGGCATCCCGTGGGGCCGCAGCTGTCACTGGCGGCGTTCTCCGCCTCTTCGGCATGGGCGGGAAGCGCCGACGTAATAGCAGTCAGCCCCAGTGCCGCCAGCACGGTCAAGCGGCGCATGAGCATGACTTAATTCTCGCGGCCGACGAAGGTTCCCAGAATGTCGATTCGTTCATCGGGAGTGCCGCCAACGATCCGGTATCCGCCGCCGACTTCTTCACCATTGGGACCATAAAATGCGCCGTTGATGCTTGATCCGGCGATATTCACATCAAACCGGCGACCGTTGGGATTGACGAACCAAGCTTGCTGGAACTGACCAAAAAAGCCGCCCTGACGGACCAAATCAATCTCGCCCTTGCCGTTGGCGTTGAACGATGCGCCGCCGCGAATCGAGAACTGGCCGCTGGTGTTGAGATCAAGCTGCGGGCTGCGCACCGTGCCGTCGATGGCCAGAGTGAACAGGTTGGCCCCGAAATCAACTTCGGTTTTCGCGGTGCCCTCGATCCACTGGAAATAGGTATCGGCATTGCCGGTCGCATCGGGTAGGTCGTTGTAGACCATCGTTGCCAGCATCGCGCCCTCAAACGAACCAGTGCCGGTCGTTGGCACCTTGTCATTCGCGGTCACTTCGCCAAAGGTAAACACGCTGCGGTCCAGTTTAACGTTCTGCTTGGTGTAGAAAGTGGGTTCCCCTTCAACTTGCTGGTCTTCGGGAATATCAACCCGGGAAATCGTCGCCTGATTCCGCAAGAAGCCTGCAAAAGTCACATATTTGGTGTCAGTGCCGGGCTTTTGATAAAAGAAGGTCGAAACATCATAGCTGCCGCCCTGGGTGGTATCGACCAAGACCGGCACGATGTCCGAATCCCCGGTAAAGGCGACGTTATTGGAGCTGCCCGCTTCCAGATACTGGATGCCGGGCGTGTTCAGATTGGGCACGCCGCCTTGCGGGTTAATCGCGCCGCCAAAATCGGTCCGGTGCAAAGGATCCTGAAAACGCAGGTCTGCTGAAACATTGGCGGCGTTTGCAGCAATCTCGATATCGAAAATCGCGTCGCGCGGGTTGTATTTGATGGTTATGTCGCTGTCGCGGACGGTATCGGCATTGCCGGCGTAAAGCTGTTTGCCTTGTCCACCGGAGATGTCGCTGGTTTCATAGCTATAGCTATGCGATGCTCCGACGCCCTTATAGGTTTTCGGCTCGGTCGGATTGA
>JBGSLY010000157.1:0-1825 GCA_041740435.1 Parasphingorhabdus sp. | reverse complement strand
CGCTCGCAAAGACGAATTACTGCCTAAAAGTAACTATCTCAAAGATTTCACGCACCTCGCCGCGCCCGGAAAAACGTCTCCAACACCTTCGCTGCCTCCTCATTCCCTATCCCGGCATAAACCTCGGGCCGATGGTGGACGGTTGCTTGGGTAAAAAGCCGCGGGCCATGTTCGACCGCGCCGCCCTTTGGGTCGCTGGCCGCGTAATATAGCCGCGCAATTCGCGCATGGGCAATCGCGCCTGCGCACATCGCGCAAGGCTCTAGCGTCACCCACAGGTCGCATCCGGTTAGCCGGTCCTGACCCAGCGCAGCCGCCGCGGCGCGCATGGCGACAATTTCTGCATGCGCGGTGGGGTCGTGGGTGGTGCGTGGCTGGTTGTGGCCGACCGCTATAACCCGGCCGTCCAAAACCACGACCGCGCCAACCGGCACTTCGCCCAGTGCCTCGGCATTTCGGGCCTGTTCCAGCGCCAGAGCCATGAATTTGCTATAGGGATCGAGCGCCATCCCATGACCCTAGCCGCAAATGCCCAAACGATAAACCTTGGTCTTGACCTTTGCGGCGCGGGCGACTAACAGCGCCGCTTTCCCGGACGCATTCAGCGACCGATTCACGAAACGATACAGGAATTACGCATGTCGCGCATTTGCGAACTGACCGGTAAGGGACGCTTGGTAGGCAATAACGTCAGCCACGCCAACAACAAGACCAAGAAGACTTTTCTGCCGAATCTGCAGAATGTAACCTTGATTTCCGACACCCTGTCGCGCGGCGTGAAGATGCGCGTATCGACCCATGGGCTGCGCTCGGTCGAGCATGTCGGTGGTCTGGACAATTGGCTGCTGAAAACCTCGGACGAAAAGCTGAGCTTGAAAGTTCGCCGCCTGAAGAAAGAAATTTCCAAAAAGCAGGCTGAGGCCGCTTAAACAACTTTCGTCAAGGAAGTTTGGAAAAACCGGGTGCCACTATGGTCGGCCCGGTTTTTTTGTTATTTGCCACAGGAGCATCCGGGTCGATCAGCGCGAATTTCAATAACAAGGTCCTCTGAAACCCGTTGAAATTATCGTCGGAAATCATCCAGATAATGCTACGGCCTTCTTCTTGAGTGACCGCAATCCCCTCCATATTGTCCACGGATAGCGGGGGTTTTAGCATCGCAATGGCTTTGCCCTGCCAGGGTTGGCCCGGCGCTATTTCGGCGGGATCACCGATCGAGACGATCGCGGATACGCCTGAAATTGGGGTGAACAGCCGGTGGAGCAGAACCGCCTTACCATTGGGTAACATGGCGGCATCGGTAATCGCATAGCCATTTGGCGGGATATAGGGAAATGGACGGCTGCGGGTGCCAGGGACGGAGGGGTCGCCTGCGAATATCAGTGCCTGCGTGCCGGTTTTGCCTGCCTGCCGTCTTTCGGAAAATACTACAAATCGCCCGTCGGCCAGTTTCAGCATCGCCTCTGCGCCGCCATTATCCGGCCATTTCTGCATCGCTTTTGGCGCAGCAGTGCTAATTTTCCGAGTGAACCGCCCATCATAGCGCCAGACCGAATGGATTTGCTCAAACCCAACACGCATTTCGTCGGTCTCCGGATCATAAAGCGCCGATTCGGCATCCCAATTTTCCTTCACATCGCGCTCGCCCGGACCGGCGGGCAATTTCGATAAGACAACCAGCTTGGCGCGGTTTGCGCTTTCCTCCAGAACAAAGCGCAGGACATAGCCCGCATCGCTAATTGCTATGAATTGATTATCCGACATTTGATCATTCGGCAGGGCGATCAGGGACGACCATCCGCCAAAATGATCATTGGGGCTGGTC
>JBGSLY010000156.1:0-5014 GCA_041740435.1 Parasphingorhabdus sp. | reverse complement strand
CTGCCCAAAGGCATAGACTTCTCTTCCAACGACTATCTGGGGCTGGCGCAGAACCGGATTGCGGCATCGTGGATGGCCGAAGCGCTGGAATTGGGCATCGGGCATGGCTCGGGCGGTTCGCGGCTGCTGGGCGGCAATCGTGCAGAGCATGTTGCGCTGGAGGAGTGCGCGGCGAAAATATATGGTACTGGGGCGGCGCTGTTTTTCTCCTCTGGCTATAATGCCAATCTGGCGCTGTTTTCGACTCTGCCACAGCGCGGCGATCTGGTGCTTTATGACGCACTGATCCACGCCAGCGCGCACGACGGGATGCGATTGGGGCGTGCCGAGACCCGGCCTTTCGCGCACAATGATCTGTCCGATCTAGAGGCACAGATGCGGGGCTATAGCGGACCGGGCCGGATCTGGGTGGCGGCGGAAAGCCTGTACAGCATGGACGGTGACCGCGCGCCGCTCACTGAGATGATGGCGCTATGTGACCAGTATCAGGCGATGCTGGTAATTGATGAGGCGCATGCCGTCGGGGTGTTCGGGGATCGCGGTATCGGCTTGTCCGGGACGTTCGGCGCGCAGGAAAATGTCACTGTGTTGCGCACCTGCGGCAAGGCCTTGGGAGTGGAAGGGGCGCTAATTACCTGCGCGCCGGTGCTGCGCGATTTTCTGATCAACCGCGCCCGCCCGTTTATCTTTTCCACCGCGCCCAGCCCGATGACGGCGTTTCTGGTCCGCAAGGCGATCGAGCATGTGGCATCGACACCGGAATTGCAGCAGCGTATAACCGCCCATATCGCCCATGCCGAAGCCCGGTTCGGCCAATTTTGTCCGACCTCGGCAAAGGGCAGCCAGATTTTTCCCGTCATTATCGGAGAGGATACACCGGCTATGGCCATTGCGGCGCGGCTTCAGGCAAAGGGTTTCGATGTGCGGGGCATTCGTCCGCCCACTGTGCCCGCCGGAACGGCGCGGCTGCGGGTTTCGCTCACCCTCAATGTCACTTTGGCGCAGATTGACGCTCTTGCCGACGCGCTGATGGCCGCGTGCGATGAATTTAGTCCGGGAAGCCTGGCGGCATGAGCGCGCGATTTGTCATCACCGGGACTGATACCGATATCGGCAAGACAGTGTTCGCCGCCGCGCTGACCCATGCGCTCGACGCCCATTACTGGAAACCAATCCAGTCGGGGCTGGCGGGGGAGAGCGACAGCGCCGCGATCATGCGACTGGCGCGGCGTCCGGCGGACAGGATTTTGCCCGAAGCTTGGCGGCTCAAAGAACCGGCTTCCCCGCACTATGCCGCTGCACTGCAAGGGATTGCAATCGACCGCGATAGTCTGAACCTGCCGGATTACAGCGGAGCCTTGGTGATCGAGGGGGCGGGAGGCGTATTAGTGCCCATTAACCTGCGGCTACTCTACGCCGATCTGTTCGCGCACTGGGGCTTGCCGGTGATCATCGTCGCCCGCACCCGGCTGGGCACGATCAACCACAGCCTGATGACGATAGAAGCGCTGCGTTCTCGCGGCGTGAAAATCCACGGGGTCGCCTTTGTCGGCGATGCGATGGAGGACAGCGAGGCGACGATTTGTGCAATAGGCGCGGTCAAGCGGTTGGGCCGTTTGCCGATCCTCGACCCGCTGACCCCCGGAAAATTGCACGATGCGTTTGCCGCGCATTTCCGACTGGCGGATTTTGCCTGATGCCGGAAATCTGGCACCCCTTTACCCAGCACGGTCTGGGCGAGCCAATCCCGGAGGTTATCCGCGCCGAAGGAACCCTGCTCCACACCCGCGATGGCCGGGCGATCATCGACGGCATTTCCAGTTGGTGGGTGCAGACCCACGGCCATTGCCATCCGAAAATCGTCGCCGCGATTCAGGAACAGGCGGCACGGCTCGACCAGATTATCTTTGCCGGCTGGACCCATGAACCGGCGCAGCAGCTTTCGAAGGCTCTGGGCGATTTTCTGCCGTCCGATCTCAGCCATATTTTTTTCTCGGATAGCGGTTCGACGGCGGTTGAGGTCGCGTTGAAAATGGCGCTGGGATATTGGCACAATCTGGAGCAGCCGCGCAGCCGGATTGTGGTGATGGAGCACAGTTATCACGGCGACACCATCGGCGCTATGTCGGTCGGTGCCCGCGGTGTGTTTAACCGCGCCTATGCGCCGCTGCTGTTCGATGTCGAGACCATTCCCTTTCCCGTTGATGACGGCGCGAACAGCATCTCGGCTCTGCAGCAATTGTGCGAAGGCTCAGAACCCCCAGCGGCGATCATCGTGGAACCGCTGGTGCTCGGCGCGGGCGGGATGCTGGTCTATAGCCCCGACATATTGCGCGCGCTTGCCGATACTGCCCGGGCGCATGATGTGCTGTTTATCGCCGATGAAGTCATGACCGGATGGGGGCGGACCGGCACGCTGTTTGCCTGCGAACAGGCGGGTGTTGTTCCCGACATTTTGTGCATGGCGAAGGGGCTGACCGGCGGCCTGATCCCGCTCGCGGTAACGGCGGCAAGCGCACCGATCTATGACGCGCATTTTTCCCCCGACCGGAGCAGGACGTTCTTCCATTCGAGCAGCTTTACGGCCAACCCCATCGCCTGCGCCGCCGCGCTGGCCAATCTGGGCATCTGGCGCGACGAGCCAGTGCAGCAGCGGATCGACCATATCGCGGCGCGGCACCGTGCCTTTGCCGAGCAATTGGCGGCTCATTCCAATATCGCCGATGTGCGCCAATGCGGCACGATATTGGCGATGGATTTTGTCGATACAGGCGGCGGCTATCTCTCGGCATTGGGGCCGCAATTGCTGCGCTTTTTTGCCGATAGAAACCTGCTGCTCCGGCCCTTGGGCAACACCGTTTATGTCATGCCGCCCTATTGCATCACTGATGAAGAATTGGATGCGCTATATCTTGGGATCGAAGCAGCAGCAGCGCAATTCGCTGATTGAGACGCCGGCGTTACCGGTCCGCCGCCACCGCCAGCTTATCCGCCGTCCGAAGCTCGAAATCGCTGGCGTCGTGGCGTTCGGGCAATTGTCCCGAAAGATCATCGCCCCACGCCCGGTTGACCATGGCGCCGCGCTGTACCGCTGGCCGCTCCGCAATCGCCAAAGCCCAGCGCATGACATGGGTATAGCTGGTCACGTCGAGGAACTCGGCGGCTTCATAAAGTTTCCCAAGCACCAATCCGCCATACCATGGCCAGACCGCGATATCGGCAATGCTATACTCGTCGCCAGCCAGATAGGCATTGTTCGCAAGATGCCGGTCGAGCACGTCAAGCTGCCGTTTGACCTCCATCGTAAAGCGGTCGATGCAATATTGGATTTTGAACGGCGCATAGGCGTAAAAATGCCCGAACCCGCCACCAAGATACGGCGCGCTGCCCATCTGCCAGAACAGCCAGTTGATCGCCTCTGCCTTTTGCGCTGGATCGGCGGGCAAAAAAGCCCCAAATTTCTCAGCAAGATAGATCAGCATCGAGCCCGATTCGAACAGGCAAACCGAGGTTTCTCCCGACCGGTCCATCATGGCGGGAATCTTGCTATTGGGATTGATGCCGACAAAATCGCTTCCGAACTGATCGCCGCTGCGGATATCGATCAACCATGCGTCATATTCCGCGCCGGTGTGTCCCAGTGCCAGCAATTCTTCCAGCATGACCGTAACCTTGACCCCATTGGGGGTGGCCATGGAATAGAGTTGAAACGGGTGTTTGCCGACCGGCAGCTCCAGTTCCTTCGTCGCTCCGGCAATCGGGCGATTGATATGGGCAAAGGCACCACCGTTTTCGGCGTCCCATGTCCATTTTTTGGGCGGTTCATATCCGGCGGGGACGTTGTTGTCGGTCATAGCGATCTCCATTCTGCGATTTGCGATTTGCGATTATCGGTTGCACGCCGCAACCCAATCGTCAATTGTGTAATATCAACTGCGGCCCCGGGCCAGCGCCGCTCATCCGGTCTTGCGGATTGTACAGCGCGCATTTTTTGAGGCTAAGGCATCCGCATCCGATGCAGCCATCGAGCCGGTCGCGGGTCCGCTCCAGCCGGGCAATCCGCGCATCGATCACCCCGCGCATCGCCTTGCTGATCCGGGTCCAGTCGGCCTGATTTGGGGTGCGACCATGCGGCAGACCGGCCAATTGCTGGCCAATTTCACCGATGCTCAAACCCAGTTGCTGAGCGATCAGTATGAAAGACAAGCGGCGAATATCCGACCGCAGAAATCGGCGCTGGTTGCCGCTGGTCCGGTGCGGTTCGATCAGCCCCTTGGTCTCGTAAAAGCGGATTGCGGTGACCGAAATCCCGGTGCGCGCCGCTAAGTCACCGATGGTCAGGCTGTCGTTTTTGTGCATCGCTTAGGGTCCTTAATATTGCGAGCGGTTGTATTATGAGCTGTGCTCCCGCGCAGGCGGGAGCCTATCACTTCTGCTTTCCTCAATGGCACTTTCCGCAACGCCTGTTTCACCTGCCGGAAATAGGTTCCCGCATTCGCGGGAACACGGGAGGGTGAGATTGCCAAAAAAATATCTTGACCTCACTTTAGCTTGAGGTTGCAAAAAAGCAAGACAGTGATTCGCACTAGCCAAAAAGGAACCCGCAATGCAGCTCAATCAGGTAACCGTCGGTTGTACCGACTATGCCGCCTCGGTCGACTTCTATACCCGGCTCGGCCTCACCCAGATTGTCGATGCCCCGCCGCGCTATGCCCGGTTTGAGACGCCCTCAGGCGAAACCTTCTCGATCCATGCGGTGGACCGGATCGAGAGCGCCAGCAGCAATATCTATTTCGAATGCGATGATCTCGACGAGCGTGTCGCGGCACTCGCGGCGCGCGGCATCGTGTTCAATATGCTGCCGACCGATCAGGACTGGGGCTGGCGCGAGGCGTGGCTGCGCGATCCGGCGGGCAATCCGCTATGCCTGTATTTTGCCGGGACCAACCGGCGCTTTCCCCCGTGGAGAATAGATAGTCAAAGAAAGGACATCCCATGACGCAATTCCGTATCG
>JBGSLY010000155.1:0-4906 GCA_041740435.1 Parasphingorhabdus sp. | reverse complement strand
ATCAAAGTGTCGCGGCCATCGCCCAATGTGTTCTGCGACGCAGCGCGCGAGAGAAACACCGTGACCGCAGAGGCGGCATCGGCATAGCTGGCGGTGTCTGTGCCAGAACCACCGTTTAGGATGTCGTCGCCTAAGCCGCCGCGCAGTACATCATTGCCGCCGCGTCCTTCTAGAATATCGTCGAAATGGCCACCGGAAATAAATTGGTCCGCCGCACTGCCGATTCGAGTCACTGCCGTAGTTGGACCCCTACCAAAGACCAGATAGCTCTCCCCCGCAACGGCGTCGGTGCCGGGGGCTCCGATGATGACATCATCAAACCCGTCGCCATTAAAGTCGCCAGCCGATGAAAGTGCGCGACCGCTCTTGTCATTAGGATCAACCCCATCAATACGAAAGCCGTTGCTGCCATCCAGCGTTGCAAGGTCTATGCTGGCGGCAAAACCGGTTGCTTTGCCAAACACTATATAGCTCTCTCCGGCGGAGGCATCGCCACCCGGATCACCTTGATAGGCTCCGATGAGTATGTCATCAAAGCCATCGCCATTGACATCGCCAGCGGCGGCCACGGCCCGACCGCTTCGATCCGTCGCATCAATGCCATCAATACGAAAACCGTTGCTGCCGTCGAGCGATGAAAGGTAAAAACTGGCGGCAAAGCCCGATACCTTGCCAAATACCACATAGCTCTCTCCGGCAAAAATGTCCCCGCCCGGGTCGCCGCCTATGGCACCGATCAATATATCATCCAAACCATCGCCATTGACATCGCCAGCCGACGATACCGAAACTCCGCTATAGTCTCGGTCGTCTACGCCAACTATTCTGAAGCCATTCGAACCGTTGAGTGCAGCCAGATCAAGGCTCGCTGGGAAACCAGAAGCCTTGCCGAATACCACATAACTCTCGCCGGCGTTGCTGCCAAAGCCGGAATCGGCCTGAGCGGCCCCGATGATGATGTCATCAAAGCCATCGCCATTGATATCGCCCGCGCCCCGTAAGGAACGGCCGCTTAGGTCAGACGCATCGATACCGTCGAGGCGAAAGCCATTACTGCCATCCAATAAACCAAGGTTCAAACTGGCAGGAAAACCGGAGGCCTTGCCGAACACCACATAGCTCTCCCCTGCATTGGTGTCACCGCCTGGATCACCACCATCGGCACCTATGAGTATGTCGTCATAGCCGTCACCATTGACATCGCCTGCCGATGCGACCGAGCGACCACTGCTGTCTAAAGGGTCAATACCATCGATACGAAAGCCGTTGCTGCCATCGAGCGTTGCCAGATCAAAACTGGCGGCAAAGGCGGATGCTTTACCGAAAACCACATAGCTCACCCCGCCATAGTAATCGCCGCCGGAATCGCTTCGCGGAGCGCCGATGAGTATGTCGTCAAATCCGTCGCCATTGACATCGCCTGCCAAGGCCACCGAAAATCCGCTAAAATCAAACGCGTCCAGGCCATCGATTCGAAATCCGTTGCTGCCGTCGAGCGTTGCCAGATCAAAACTGGCGGAAAAACCGTTGGCCCTGCCGAACACGACATAGCTCTCTCCCGCACGCCCAAGGCCACCGGGAGCTGCACGATAGGCGCTAATGATTACATCGCCAAAGCCGTCTCCATTGACATCACCCGAGCCGGCGACCGAAAAACCGTTGGTGTCGGCCGGATCGATCCCGTCGATGCGCAAACCGTTGCTGCCATTCAACGTGGATAGATCAATTACTGCCGGAAATGACATTTTCAAAGCTCCTTGGAATATTGTCAATTTTCGTAGATGATTTTTTATCAATGCAATTTTGCAAATGACAGTGCTTTTTCTGCTAGAAAAACGATGACCAACAATCCAACAAAAACCCCGGCGAAATCGTGTCCGCCGGGGTTTCCCGTAAATAGCTTGTATCACAACCGTACTATGCGCCGTCCCCTTCGAGGGCGGGAATGGGCTTGGAGACCGTTCGTCAGACGCAGCGTTTGGGGGAATTACCCCTCCACTACCCTTCGGGTGGTCCCGCTGTTGCTCCGCAATACCTTCGGCTCCCCCGAGCAAGTTTGGGGAGGATTTATCCAAACCGTCCTATTCGGCTTCGCCCTCTTCTTCCAAATCATCGGTGGTGAAGTCTTCATCAATCACTTTGCCCAGCGGATCGTCGCCCATGGCGGCTTCGGGGCAGCACCCGGAGCACAGCCAACCCTACTCCGCCGCCGCCTTCACCCCGGCATAAATGCTGTTAATCGGCCGCGCCATGACCCGGCGGACCATTGGTTCGAAGAATTCCAGCGGTGCGGTGTCGTAATTGGCGTCGAATGCCGCCTGATCTCATTTGTCGCAAAATCCACACAAACAAGAACCCCGGCGTAAGGGGCGCCGGGGTGACTTTGGGTCGGAGTTGGTCTGCAGATTTGGGCCGCTTTCGTGTGGGGTTGCGGCCCTGTTATGGGGTGGATTTAACTGCCAACCATGATCTTGCTGCCGGTGAGCGTGCCAGCAGCTGCGGCGGCGATCAGGGTTACCGAGGCCCGCTTGGCCGACGTGCTGGCGGATTCGCGGCAGTTTTGGAGGTCGTTGCGCTCCGCAATCACGCGCTGGTCCGCGCTGCCGCAAACTTGGCGGACGGCGCCTTTCAGGCGTCCATTGAGCGTCATCTGTCCTTCCGTGCTGGTCAGGTCGAGATCGCCATAAGGCACAGCGACCGTGCGGACGATTCTTTCTTGAGCAAAGGCACCTGTCGCAGCAATCGACAGCGTGGCGGCGGTCAGCAAGGTTTTGGCAAAAAGGGTCTTCATGGGTATTCTCCGTATAATGCGGGAAGAACGACCTTAAAGGGGGTTGCCGTCCATCCCAGGGGGTTAAGGGGCGGGAGAGAGCGTAAGGGGGATGCTGCTCTCTCCACGGATTTTGGATAGCTGGACGCAGCGGGCTTTGCATTTCCCGTTCGACAAAGGCGGGCCTGTATCGGCGAACGTCGGTCGGTATCGACCAACGACTATGCGTCATCGACGAATCAATTTTTGGCGGTTTAGCGGGTGGTTGCCAATGAAACTACAGTTGTAGTTTTTGATTCGGTTTAGATCAGACCGGCAAGCGGACTCGACGGATCGGCATACATGCGCCGTCCCATGCGGCCTGCGCGATAGGCGGTGCGCCCTGCCTGTACCGCCAGCTTCATGGCATGGGCCATGGCGACCGGGTCCTTGGCTTCGGCGATCGCGGTGTTCATCAAGACGCCGTCACAGCCCAGCTCCAGTGCCACTGCAGCATCGGACGCGGTACCGACCCCGGCATCAACCAGCACCGGAACTTTGGCACCCTCGACGATCAAACGTATGGTAACCCGGTTCTGTATCCCCAGCCCCGATCCGATCGGCGCGCCCAAGGGCATGACCGCAACCGCGCCCGCGTTTTCCAGTTGCTTCGCAGCAATGGGATCATCGACGCAATAGACCATCGGCAGAAAGCCCTCGTTCGCAAGAACCTCGGTTGCCTTCAAGGTTTCGCGCATATCGGGATAGAGCGTCTTGGCCTCGCCAAGCACTTCCAGCTTGACCAGATCCCATCCGCCCGCCTCTCGCGCCAGCCGCAAAGTGCGGATCGCATCGTCAGCGGTAAAGCACCCGGCGGTGTTGGGCAGATAGGTGAATTTCTTGGGATCGATAAAGTCGGTCAGCATCGGGGCCTTGGGGTCCGACACATTGACTCGGCGCACCGCCACAGTGATAATCTCAGCGCCCGATGCCTCAAGTGCAGCAGCATTCTGAGCAAAGTCCTTATATTTCCCTGTGCCGACGATCAGGCGCGAGGCAAAGGTCCGGCCAGCGACGCTCCAAGTGTCATTTGGCCTAATGTCGTCATTGCTTCCGCCACCGACGAAATTGACGATTTCCAGTTCATCGCCATCGGCAACCACAACATCGGCCAAGGTCGAACGCGGAACAATTTCCCGATTGCGCTCCACCGCCACTTTTTCCGGGACAAGCCCTAGCGAGCGAACCAGTTCGGCCAGCGAAAGTCCGGCGGCAAAGTGACGGTCATCACCGTTCAGGCGGATTCGAATCTGGGTCATCTGTGCGGCCATTGCTGCTCTTTCGTCTCGCTTTTTTCTGCGACCGCCATATAAAGCAGAAGCGCCGCCCCGCAACCCATCGCGGACCGACGTTGGAAACTCTTGGCGCAAAAAAGGGGGAATGCTTGGCCGACCGCAAAACCATCTATGTGCTCAATGGCCCCAATCTCAATTTGCTCGGCATACGAGAGCCGGAGATTTACGGGCATGAGACACTGGACGATATCGCCGGGAAGATTGAGGACCATGCGAGCACGCTGGGGTTCGACGCCGATATTCGTCAGAGCAATCACGAAGGGCATCTGATCGACTGGTTGCACGAGGCATCGGCAGAAAGGGCGCAGGCGGTGATCCTGAACGCCGGGGCGCTGACCCACACTTCGGTCGCATTGTACGATGCGATTAAAAGTATCGCTGTACCGGTGATTGAGGTGCATATCTCCAACCCGGCAGCGCGCGAGGACTTTCGGCATAAGAGCTTTGTGTCGCCAGCGGCCAAGGGCACGATATGCGGTTTTGGCAGCCATGGCTATATCTTGGCACTGGACGCGGCGGCACGGCTTTAGCTAAGGCGGTTGCAGATAATAATTGAAGAATCATTTTGGGGGACGCAGCCATGACTGGAACCAAGAAAATCGAAGCGACAATGAACATTGATGTCGATGTCGTGCGGCAATTGGCGGCGATTCTCGACGAAGTAGGCCTGTCCGAGATTGAGGTTGAGGATAATGGCCGGATGATCCGGGTGGCACGGACGATGACCGCTGCGGCGGCGCCGGCAATGTATGCCGCTCCTCCACTCGCTCAGGCGGCTGCGGCGCCCGCTGCCGTCCCGGCC
>JBGSLY010000154.1:0-4512 GCA_041740435.1 Parasphingorhabdus sp. | reverse complement strand
GCGAGAAGTACCGGGATTATCCGAAGGACAAATTCTTCGCATGACGGCGCCCGACATCTTCCTCTCCTACAATCGCGAGGACCAACGCCAAGCCAAGCTGTTTGCCGATGAGTTCGCCGCGGCTGGCCTGAGCGTGTGGTGGGACACCGCGCTGCGGTCGGGCGAGGCTTATGACGAGGTCACGGAAGCCGCCCTGCGCGCGGCGAAGGCAGTGGTGGTGCTTTGGTCACCGCGCTCGGTTGTCTCGCGCTGGGTGCGGGCGGAGGCGACGATTGCGGATCGCTGCAAGACGCTGGTGCCGGTGACCATCGAGGCGTGCGAGCGGCCGATCATGTTCGAGCTGACCCAGACGTCGGAGTTGAGCCATTGGACCGGGGATGCGGCGGACAAGGCGTGGCAGGCTTTCTTATCCGATGTGCGACGGATGGTGGCAAAGGCGGCTCAGCCTATCCCTGAGACCCCGACAACAACAGTCGCGCCACCGACCGTCGAGGAAACCCTCAAACCCGGGCAGAGCGGTTCGGCGCCGTCGCTGGCGGTGCTGCCCTTCACCAACCGCTCCGGCCTGCCGGAGGATGAAGTATTTGCCGAAGGCATGGTGGAGGATGTGATCTCGGCCTTGTCACAGGGTGTGAATGTCAGGGTGTTGGGAGCAACCGCCACCGCAAACCTTAGCCGCGCGGCAATCATGGATATCGCCGCGTTGGGTCGCCAACTTGGCGTGCGCTACCTGCTGGAAGGCAATGTCCGGCGCGCCGGCACCAATCTGCGGGTCACCACCCAATTGCTGGAAGCCGAAACAGGCGCAGTGATGTGGACAGGGAAATTCGACCGTCCGCTGTCGGAACTGGCCGAGCTTCAGGAAGAATTGGTCAGCGAAATCGCCGCCAGCCTCGATGCGCAGGTCTATAGCCTTGAAATGGAACGGGCGCTCCGGAAGCCCGCCGACATCACTGCCTGGGAAGCTGTGCAGCGAAGCTTGTCCGCTTATCGCAAGTGGGACACCACCGCGCGGGTGGACGCCATCGATGAAGCCCGGCGAGCCGTCGCCATCGCGCCAAACTATGCAACTGCGCATGCCGCGCTCGCCCACGCCCTTGCCAATGCCTACCTTGCCAAGCCAGATGATCCGGCGGAGGTGCAGTCCATTCGCGCCATCGCCGAGCGCGCCCTTGCGCTTTCGCCAGACGACGCGATGGTCCTCAGCTTCGTTGGGCTTGCGCTCAGCTATGTCGGTTATCCGGAAGAAGGCGAGCGCCACAGCTTGCGCGCTGTGCGCAAGGCGCCAGGCAGTGGGATGTTGCACTTTTTCCATGGCGGCGTTTGCTTGAAACTCGACCGCCCGGAGGAGGCGCTGTCCCACCTCAAGACGGCGGAGCGGCTCGGCCCCGGCTGGCACCTGATGTGGGTGGTGAAGGATTGGCAATCCGTCGCCTTTCGCGAGCTGGAACGCTGGGCGGAAGCGAACGCGGCTATCGATGAGAGTCTGCACCTACTTCCATCAAATGGAGCGGTTCACCTTTACAAGGCGCTCTCTTGCATGAGGCTGGGACGGGATGCTGAGGCGCATGAGCTTATCGAAACGGCGCGTCGGCTGGATTGGGGGGTAGTGCAGGCGGAGGGCTTGTTGCGCCGTCTTCGCTCAAAAAGCCCGAGGCTGGATGCTGACATCGCCACGATGCGCGCACTCTATGCGGCGACGGTACCCTCACCATGACCGCCCTCTCGACATCTTTCGCTTTCAGAAAGTTAGGGATCAGGATCAACTGGCTGGGAACTGGACCCGAAGCGGATGTAAAATGGCCAAATCGAAAACAACAAAAACCCCTTGGCTTGCGACCCGGTGGCACTGAATGGGCTGCTACTTCGCGGCGTCGAAGGTTCCTGCCTTCACCGCGATGGGCTTTGCCGTTGGATAGAACTGTACGAAAGTTGTATCGACAGCGCCATTTGCCTTATGGCACGAGTAACACTCCGCATCAGTAGGGATCGCTTCGGCTGGTTCCTGTTCACTATGAACGAAGAACGCCCATCCGTCCTTGAAGCGCTTGGAATCCTTTACATGGACTTCAAGGCTAAACAATTCCCCGGTTTGAAACGTGCCCCCCTTGCTAATTGAGCCTTCTCGCGCTCCCATACGCGGCTCCTTGATCATTACGGTGCCGTCGCGCCACCGGCCTGTCTTCTTGTATTCCTGCCATGATTGCGGGTCCACGAAGACATTATCGACCATATCATGATCCATCCCACTAGGCTGTTCGCTGTAAGTCATGTTCACGCCCGAAGTAAGGAACACCCATTCCCGGTAGTTTGCGGGAAAAATCAACTCGCCTGATGCCGTGTATTGCGCGGCAGCTTCTGGCTTTGCATTGGTGTAAGCGAAAGCCCCGATCCCTGTAATGAATAGAGCTCCGGCACCAATAAAAGCTAAGCCATATTTCATATCGATTTCCTAGTTTCAAATTCCACGCTGATCAATGGTTTCGGACGTTGACCGTCAACGGGGAGACCACGGAGTTCATCGGCTGCTGATAGTCGGCGCAGCGCATTTCGCCGTGGATGGCCAGCGCCTCGATGTCCGCCTTGATTCCCCAATGGGTCTGATGAGTTCGACACCAAAGCCGTCCAGCCGGTGTAGTTAGCGATGCCAGAGCATACGCCCATGATCTTGCTATTGCCGTTGTCGAGATGGAATTTGCTGCCGGAAGGAGAGGGAAGTTGTGTCATTGATCTTGTCCGGCTGAAATATGGGGGGTGGTTGCCGGCGACTTAAGGGAGAGGGTACCGGCAACCTGGGGGAGAAGCGAGGGCTTAAACCATTAACGCTGCGGCATTTTGCGCCGCAGGACCCACGCTGGCGCCGACAAAAACGGCGGCGGAGAACAATGCAGCAATGGCAGAAGCGAATACGGTGTTGAAGCTCTTGATGGTCATGATGAATTCCTTTCGAGTATGTGTTGGGTTGAATGTGCGGGTTTAGATAATCAGGCTCGCGACAGTGTTGGTCGCCGGAGCCACGCTGGCACCGACGAAAATGGCGGCGGAGACGATAGCGGCAAAAGCGGCTGCGAACGAGTTGCTGAGATTTTTGTACAACATGATGGGTTCCTTTGGGGTCTGAATTGGGCCTTCACAGCGTTCCTGCGAAGATGCCAACAGCTTTGCACGTGCCGTGCCAGTTTTATAATAGTTCTTATTATCAACGAGTTAGTGCTTTTTTGCATCCTGTTACAAACATGAACCTACCATGTATTGGGAAATTTCCCCATTTTTTGGTTTTGAAGAATATGCTGGAGTAGAGACGATGTCTGCATGGGTCCTGTTCACCATGCCATGGCCCAACCCGCCGTGCTGTGCTTGGCACTGATGCCAAAAGCCGACATAAATGGCCAAAAGCTACCACCGCTCAAATCGCAAAAAAATAACAAAAAACTCCCGAACCCACACCCCCAGAGAGGCACAGGTTCGGGAGAGGTTTTATCCACCCATTCGCTTCGCCCCGGCTTCGACAGCGGCAAGCAGGGTGTCGTTGGCGAGGTGGGCGTAGCGCATGGTTGATTGGTGGTCGGCATGACCCAGCACCCTTCCGACCGCAAACAGGTCAACGCCTGCATTGATCATGAAGCTTGCTGCTGAATGGCGAAGATCGTGGATGCGCACATCGGCAAGACCGGCCGCCCTTCTTGCCGTATCCCACGCCCGCTTCATTTCGGTATAGGGTTTGCGGGTCTTGGGATTGGGAACCAAGTAGGGACAGTCATCGAACCGGGGCAGTTCTTCGATAATGTCCAGGGCCGCCCGGGACAGCGGCACATGGCGGTGCTTGCCGGTTTTAGACATGGGGATCAGCCATGCTTTTCGATCAAGATCAACATGCCGCCATAACGATCAATAAGCCTTACTGCAGCTTTCGCGCTCGTTTTGGTGCGTTTGGCGACTTGCCGGGCCAATAGCATTTTGGTGTTGATCCCTTCGCCAATGCACGCTTTCATAGCTTCCACCAGTTCGGCATCTGTCCGCTGTTCGATCTGGTGCTCAACCTCGCCAAGCTTGTCGAAGGTCGCCTCCTCGACTGATGCGAGCATCTCTTGATAGGTTAAGCCGTTTTCGGCAGAATAAGTGTAGGCCGCCTTGTCTGGGCTATCTCCGCGACGTTTGATGCAATTGAAGCGCACAACCCGCTCGCCGCGAGGCTGCTCCAAATCCAGCGGTTCGATGATGTAGGCAGCGTCGAAATCTTCGACAAAATCCGTCGTTCCGGCAAAGCGCAGTTTCCCGTTGGGCGACGGATTCTTGTTGGTATGGGCAAAGGCCAACACCGTACCGCCGTGCATCACAAATTGGCGGCAGGCATCAGCGAAGCTGGCGCTATCCCGTTTGTCCATAATGTCCCCCGTCATCATTCAATAGACAGACTGGCTGCATAAAATAAGGGAGTGTTTTGGTTTCATTGCAGTGACTGTAAGGAACGGAAATGAACGCAAAACACTCAAAGGCTCCCGCGGAGCGGGT
>JBGSLY010000153.1:0-2250 GCA_041740435.1 Parasphingorhabdus sp. | reverse complement strand
CTTCAACTTCGATACTCTGCTGCACCCGGCCATGCACATGCCAGGCAATTTTGCGAACCAGCGGCAAATGGTTCAAAACCATTTCGTCCGCAGGCGCAGATGATTTCTTGGGGTGGTAGGTCAGACTGCTCAGGCCGGTATCGTGAAAACTCATCATCCATTCTCCATTTCCGGTTGGTTGGACGCGGCCATGGCGCTGCGGTCGATGTCCGACGCTCCGACCACCGCCACCACGTCCAAGGCTTTGTCTTCAGGGAGTTCATAGAAAGACAGCACCGGCATTTCCGGGAACTGCGCCTTCAGCAGTCGCATCAAAACAAGCCGCGCCGTGGGCGATGTGACCAGAGCGAAGCGGCGTGCCTGGGCCACCATGGGCCGGGTGGCTTCATGCACTGCTGCGATTATCTTCTCGGCTAGATCGGCAGCGATCGGATGACGCGAATCGCCCGCTGCGGCGATGGCTTGGGCCACCAAGTCCTCCAATTCCGGGGCGAGCGAGATGACCGGCAATGGCATTTTTACCGGCACCAACGCTTGAATGATTAGTGATCCAATCCTTCGGCGCACCGCTTCAACCAGATCGTCGATGCTGGTGGCGACCGAAACCGGCTTTTCATTGGCCGCCGCAACCATGGC
The DNA here is from genome assembly GCA_041740435.1 of Parasphingorhabdus sp. Lineage (GTDB taxonomy): Bacteria > Pseudomonadota > Alphaproteobacteria > Sphingomonadales > Sphingomonadaceae > Parasphingorhabdus. The sequence continues at coordinate 1,614 of JBGSLY010000153.1, read as the reverse complement.
ATCGGCCAAACGCCGGAAATCGCGCAGGGGAACCGATTCACGCAGCAGCGCGCGGCAGGTCCCCATTACCTGACCGAGGGTCAGCGGTTGCGGCGTCAATGCTTCGACCAGCTGCGGTGCGACTTCTTTCAGGGTATCGATCAAGCTGCGCGCATCATCCATCCCGAACAATTCGGCGGCGTTAAGGGTCACCAAATGATTGAAATGGGTCGCGATAACCGTCGATGGATCGACGACAGTAAAGCCAGACACAACCGCTTCGCTGCGGAGTTCCGGCGCAATCCAAAGGGCGTCAAGACCAAAGGTTGGATCTTTGCACGGGAGGCCTTTGACCGTTGAATCCCCTTCCCCGCTGTCGAGTGCGAGCAAGCGGTCGGGGACCACTTTGTCCTCACCGGTGATCACTCCATTAATGATGATTCGATAGCTGTTGGGATCAAGCGACAGGTTGTCCTTTACCCGGACGAGCGGCACAACGAACCCAAGTTCGCGCGATAATTGTCTGCGGATTCCGGTAAGCCGCGACATCAGCGGCGCGTTCCTGCGCTCATCGACCAGCGGGACCAGACCATAGCCGATTTCGATGCCTAATATGGCGCTGTCGGAAACTTCGTTCCATTCAATTTGGCTGGCCGGAGCCTCCGGCGGCAAAATTGCCATGCTATTCGGAGCTAAGTGTTCGCGCCGATGTAGATGCCAGGCATAAGCGGCCGCGCCCATGCCAATCGGCAAAATGACCAGATGCGGCATTCCCGGCATCAACCCGATCGCGATCAGAATGGCAGCGACCGCGATCCATGACCGTTTTTCGGCAAATTGCCCGGCAATCTGCCCCGATAAATCCAGCGGCGATGCGACCCGAGTCACTATCGCCGCCGCCGCTATCGACAATAACAGCGCGGGCACCTGTGCCACCAGAGCATCACCGACCGCCAGCAGGATATAAATTTCTGCCGCTTCCGCCAAGCTAAGGCCGTGGCTGGCAAGGCCAAGGATGATCCCGCCGATGATGTTGATAAACAGGATCAACACCCCGGCGACCGCATCGCCCTTCACAAATTTGGACGCACCATCCATCGAGCCATAGAAATCGGACTCGGTTGCCACTTCCTCCCGCCGCTTTTTGGCCTCTTCCGCGGTTAGCAAACCGGCGCCCAGATCAGCATCAATTGCCATCTGTTTGCCGGGTAGAGCATCGAGGGTGAAGCGGGCGGTGACTTCCGATACCCGTCCAGCACCCTTGGTAATCACGACCAAATTGATGATCATCAAGATGGCGAAAACAAAAATGCCGACGATGTAATTGCCGCCAATCAAGAAATTGCCGAACGCCTCAATCACCTTACCCGCCGCGTGCGGACCTTCATGACCCTGCACCAGCACCACCCGCGTCGAAGCAACATTGAGCGCAAGCCGCATCAGAGTCGCGAATAGCAAGACAGTGGGGAAGCTAGAGAAATCCAGCGGCTTCGCGGCATTGAGTGCGATCATCAGCACCGCCAGCGCGATGGTGATATTGAGGATGAATCCGATGTCGAGCAGCAGCACGGGTACCGGCAAAATCATGAACACCAGCATCACCAAAGTCGCCACCGGCAACACACTGGTCTTGGC
>JBGSLY010000152.1:0-2562 GCA_041740435.1 Parasphingorhabdus sp. | reverse complement strand
TGCCGCCCGATGACCCGCCGGGGGTCAGCGCCGCATTGCCGCCGTCGGAACGGCGCCACGGTGATACCACATTGCCAAAATAGCTGCTTTCATTGGACGAACCCATGGCGAACTGGTCCATGTTGAGCTTACCCAGCATGGTCGCACCTTCGGCCCAGAGCTTGCCAGAAACCGTCGATTCATAGGGAGGGACGAAACCCTCCAACATATGACTGGCCGCCGTGGTCTGCACGCCCTGGGTGCAGAAAAGATCCTTCATACCAATCGGCACACCGCCCATTTTGCCCAGCGGTTTGCCCGCCGAACGGTTCGCGTCAACCACTTTGGCCTGCTCCAGCGCCTGTTCGGGTGTTTCGACGATAAAGGCGTTGAGCGCCTTTGCAGCAGCGACATTGGCATTGAACGCCTCGGTCACTTCGGCAGCGGTAAAGTCGCCTCCTACTATGCCGTCGCGGATGGCGGCGACGCCGAGTTTTGTAAGATCAGACATCATTCGATCACCTTCGGCACACCAAAAAACCCATGTTCGGCGGCAGGTGCATTAGAGAGCACCTTGTCGCGAACATGTCCGTCGGTGATTTCATCTTCCCGCAAGCGAAGGTGATTGGGAATGACAGCGGTCATCGGATCAACGCCGGTAACGTCCACTTCCCCCAATTGATCGACCCAATCGAGCAGCTTGTTGAGTTCAGGCACCAACGCATCGGCTTCGCCATCACTAATGGCTATGCGCGACAGACTGGCGATTTTCTTGACGGTTTGGATATCTACAGACATGGATGCGCCGCTAGCATTGGCAATGCCGTGCTTCAAGCGGCATGATTCGGTTTCTGGCCGCATTGGTGAACGGGAGTGTGCGTTGGCCCGCAAATTTTTGTATTTTATCGCCGCCATGGTGTTTCTGGTGCTGTCGGGGGCGTTTGTCTTGCGTATCTGGGGCGAAGATCTAGCGGAGACCGCCTTTGTCCCTAGCGCGGATTTTATCGAGCAGGCAAAGCTCGACGCCAATATCTATGACCAAACCGCCATGTGGTTCGCTCGGCCGGAAATCACTCGCAACAATCCCACGCTCTGGCTGCCCGAGGGGTTTGAGGGGACCGCGAGCGACCGGGCCGCTATATTCTTCATCCACCCGACGTCTTTTATGCAGCGCGAACGCTGGAACGCACCGCTCGATGATGAAGAATCACAATCGCGTGCCCGTATATTCCTCCGCGGGCAGGCGAGCGTTTTTAATGGCGTAGGCAAAGTCTGGGCCCCGCGCTATCGACAAGCGACACTGGGCGCGTTTTTGACCGAAAAGCCTGAAGGCCCCAAGGCGCTCAACGCCGCTTATCAGGACGTGTTGCAGGCCTTTGATACCTTCATCGCCGCAATCCCGGCGGCAAGGCCCATAATTTTGGCCGGGCATAGCCAAGGGGCGCTGCATCTCACACAATTGCTGCAAGACCGGATCGCCGGGACCCCGCTGCAAAGTCGGGTGGTTGCCGCCTATATCGTCGGCTGGCCGGTGTCAGTGGTGACCGACGTTCCGAAAATGGGCTTGCCAGCCTGCGAGACGGCGGAACAGGCGCGGTGCCTGTTGAGTTGGCAGAGCTTTGCCGAACCGGCGGATTATAGCCGGATTGTCGGCGTCTACGACTCGACCACTGGTTTTAGTGGCGAATCGCGCAAGGATACGCGCATTTTGTGCACCAATCCGATCACTGGCACACTGGATGGAGCAGCAACGGCGGAAGAGAATTTGGGCACGTCGGTCCCGAATGCCGAACTGTCCAGCGCCACCTTGGTCGAAAAGGCAGTCCCGGCGCGGTGTGATGATCGCGGGATGCTCTTGATCGGCGATCCACCGGAAATGGGTCCCTTTGTCCTGCCCGGCAATAACTACCATGTCTATGATTTCAACCTGTTCTGGATGAACATTCGTGCCGATGTCGAGCGGCGGCTCATGACCTTTCTAGCCAAATGATATCTGAAGACGTCGCCAGTTTTGCCGCCGCACTACCCGATGGCGGGCGGTTGGCGGGGCTGGATGTCGGCAGCAAGACCATTGGCGTGGCATTTTGTGATGCCGGTTGGTCGATCGCCTCCTCCGCGCAAACCATCATCCGCAGCAAATTTTCCAAGGATCTGGCAGCGCTGGAACAGCTCTTCACCGGCCAAAGCATCGTCGGTCTGGTTATTGGCCTGCCGCTCAATCTGGACGGCAGCAGCAGTCCGCAGACCCAATCGGTGCGATCCTTTGCCCAAAATCTGCTTCCCATGGGCTTGCCGATCCTGATGTGGGATGAACGTTGGTCGACCATGGCCGTCACCCGCACCCTGATCGACGCCGACACCAGCCGTAAACGGCGCGAGGCACTGGTAGACAAGCTCGCCGCTGCCTATATCCTGCAAGGAGCAATCGATGCGCTCGCCGCTTGAGAATCGGCCACCATGCGCCTATGCCGCAATCCAATGACGGTCGATTCGCCTTCACCCAGCCGCTATCCGGCAGGCAAATCCGCCTTTCCCCACCGCCATCTATTGGGTATTTCCGGGCTCCAGCCGTGGGAAATCGCC
>JBGSLY010000151.1:0-3522 GCA_041740435.1 Parasphingorhabdus sp. | reverse complement strand
GTCAGGCGCGGACACGAAATCCGGCTCATTATCCCGCCCACTAGCGATGCGGCTATACCTACAAATCGCGACCAGAAGCTGGTTGCCTTGGTTGCAGAGGCGCGAGCGGCAGCTAAGCTCGTCCTCAATAATCCTGAGAAGACGACTGCGAAACTAGCGGAAGAGCATGGTCGATGCCGGACTCGGCTGGCAAAGCTTGCAGCGTTGTCCTGCATTGCGCCCGACATCATTACGGCGATCGTCGAAGGTCGTCAGCCGCCATCGCTTGATGCACGCGCACTACTTGCAGCCGACCTCCCGCTCGACTGGCAAGGCCAGCGAGTAGCACTCGGGTTTGATCAAGCCTGATACTTCTACTGCAGTCAGAAAACTCGGTACCAGAGACCGGGTGCGATATTGCGCGCCAGCTTTTTGGTTCTGACGGTCTCTCCACTGCAGCTGCTATTCTATGGCCAGGGGAAGCGCGCAGTATTGCGGGGTTCCGCGCAGTAAACCAACGTAGCAAAGTAATGCGTCGGATATACCGGACTGTCTGGTGCGGCCAAGAAGACTCGAACTTCCACGGGCTTTCGCCCACAACGACCTCAACGTTGCGCGTCTACCAATTCCGCCATGGCCGCATGTCCATGTTCAGTAGGCGCTGGCCCTTAACAAAGGGGGATGCGGGTAGCAACAGGATATTGGGATGACCGACTTGTTCCGTACTGGAGTAACCACTGGCATCGCGATAGGGTTAACAAGACCGGTGGGCGATCCTGTTGGAGGGCGGCGTTAATATGCTGATGGGCGGATTGCGCCAATCCGGGACATGGTCCGCAACGTATATGAAAAACGCCGGAAAATTTGGATTTCTTGAGCCATTAACCTTCAATTAGCCTTGTTGCCGTGCTGAATTGGGCGTTCAGACTGGGGCATGAAACACGCCGCCTGGATCGCTCTGCTGTTAACCACTTCGCCACTTTTTGCAAATGAAGCCGCGCAGGCCCAAAGTGGAGCCGCAGTCGCGACCGCTTCGGCCCGTATTGTCAGCGCGCACCGCATAGTGGTTGCGGACCAAAGGAAATCACAAAACGCTCCCGATACCGGAATGCCGGTCGTGCTTCGCCACAGCGCTAGAACCGCGCGTGGCGAAAGTTTTCCGATGGTCGAATTTTTCTAAACCGCAATCCGCGAGGAAACAGAAGGTTACCGCCCCTGCGCGCGCCAGCGTTGCACGACGCGCTTGATCATATCCTCTTCGCCGCCATGTTCTTTCCACAGCGCGCTGAAACTGGGGTCTTCGGAAGCCGGGCGGCGTTCCTCCGCAAGATTATCGAGCGACACGCGGATCGGAATGGCCACACCTTCGCCGCAGACGATGCACTCGCGGTTGCGCAGCGCCGGGATGCTGTCAAGAAAGCCGCGCGCGCCTTCGGGCATTGCCGCTTTCACAAAGGCTTGGTCGCGGTCGTTGTTGAGCCGCATCGAGATAATGGTGCCGCACTGCGACAAGACCCCTTCGGCCAGATCCGACGGACGCTGGGTAATCAGGCCGAGCGACACGCCATATTTGCGCCCTTCCTTGGCAATCCGGCTCAGGATATCGCGGACCGAGCTGTCTTTGGACACTGTGTCGTTGGGAATATAGCGGTGCGCTTCTTCGCAAACCAAAAGGATAGGCCGTTGCGGCTCGTTACGCGCCCAGATGGCAAAGTCGAATACCAACCGGCTGAGCACCGAAACGACGGTCGGGGTAATTTCCGATGGCATGGCCGAGACATCGATGATCGAAATCGGCTTGCCTTCCGCAGGAAGCCGGAAAATCCGGGTCAGGAACGACGCCATCGTGTCTGCGACCAGCATGCCCGAAAACATGAAGCTGTAGCGCGGATCGGCTTTGATCTCATCGATTTTGGTCTTTAGGCGCATAAACGGCGCGCTGGAACTCGCTTTGTCGAGCTTGCCCATTTCGTTCTGAATGATGTTGGTCAGGTCCGACAACATATAGGGCACCGGCGAATCGACGGTTAGCTTGCCCAAGGTCTGCGCGACCGGGCTCTTCGATTTGGCGGCAAGCAGGCATTTGGCCAGAATGTCGCAATCCATCTGACGGTCATCGCCGCTTGACTGGACAAAAACCTCGCAATGTTCACGAAAGTTCATCAGCCAATAGGGCAGGGCCAGATTGTTCACATCGAACAATTTGCCATTATGTTTGAACGCGGCGGAATATTCCCCGTGCGGGTCGATCATCACGATATGGCCGTCAGAGGCCATGTCGCAGATTTTGTGCAGGATCAGCGCCGCAGAGGTCGACTTGCCCGTCCCGGTCGATCCCAACAGCGCAAAATGCTTGCCCAACATCGGATCGACATAGAGTGCGCCACGAATGTCACTGGTCGGATACACCGTTCCGATTTCAATATTGGCGCGCCCGTCGGATGCGTACACCTGTTTAAGGTCGGCGGTGGTCACGGCAAAGACCTTGGACCCAGGCACGGGGTAACGGGTGACGCCGCGGCGGAAATTATAGATCCGCCCGGTCAGCTTCTCTTCATCGCCCTCACCCAGAAAATCGATATAGGCGGTGATTACGCCCGCATGTTGTTCGGACAGCTTCTGGGTGCGGATATTGGCGAGCAACCAGCGTTGACCGACCCTGATCTTGATCTGGCTGCCGACCTGTCCTGCCATCGCCACCGAACTGTCCCAATGCTCGGTCAGCTGATTGAGCGTGGCGGTGTCGAGATAGACCTGACTTCCCGATCCGGAAATTTCCACAACATCCCCGATATGATAGCCATCAGAAACCATGGGCGGAACTTCAGAAGCAATGTCTCCCGCAAACGGAGTATGCTGCGCACTATCAGCGGAGAAATTCGGATTGACGTCGGTCATATGGAACAGTTTTCCCATTGGTTATCTTCCAACGAGTATCCGGCTTTGGTTAATATAGGGTTAGGCCCTGTATCACCGGGTAACGGCGGCTAAATTCGGCGGAAAATCTGTCCCGCGATCCAGCCGAGGCCGATGGAGAGCAAAACGGCGATCAAGCCATAGAAAAAGCCGTAATTCTGGGCCATCCCGTAAATCCATCGGCTGAAGCCGGATTTGAATATCGCAATTTCCCGGACTTCGGCCGCCTGTACCCGGCCGTTCATGATCAAAAAGGTTTCGGCGGTATAATCCCCCACCGGCACGTTGGCCGGCAGGCTGATCCGCGCCTGATACAGCACCGAATTGGTGATCTTGACGGCACCGGGCAGATATTTGAACAGCTTTCCCCGGCGATTAAGATCGACCAGACCATCCGAAAAGCGGCGCAATTCCTCTGAATCAATCGAACCGGCGGGGGACAATTGCAGGTGATCGAGCCCCAATTCATAAATATCTGCGGTCTTTTCATCAACGATCTGGGCTATCGGGCGGGATGATGCCACGGCATAATAGCCGGGAGCGGAGCGAAACTCGCTGCTATCGGCATTGACCCAGATACCAGCAATCTGCCTTTTTTCGCGCACGACAATCGATTGATCGGGCCCC
>JBGSLY010000150.1:0-2491 GCA_041740435.1 Parasphingorhabdus sp. | reverse complement strand
CGGGCCGGGGACGATGCCGGTCGCGTTATAGCTGGAAATCAGCCCGCACAGTGGCATGCGCGAAAAATCGTTGAGCCGCGCGATGACCGCGTCCATAATCTCTCCGCCGACATTTTCAAAGTTGATGTCGATGCCGTCGGGGCAGTGCTTGTCGAGCGCCGCGCCAACATCTTCGGTCCGATAGTTGATCGCCGCGTCAAAGCCCGCCTTTTCCGTGAGCCAGCGGCATTTGTCGTCCGATCCGGCAATACCGACCACGCGGCAGCCCATGATCTTGCCAATCTGTCCGACCATCGATCCGACCGCGCCCGCCGCCGCCGACACCACCAAGGTTTCACCGGCCTGCGGCTTGCCAATGTCTATCAGGCCGAAATAGGCGGTCATGCCGGTAAAGCCCAATGGCCCCATATAGGCAGTCAGCGGCACGCCGGGAATTGGCGGCAGCACCGACAATCCTGCACCCGGCAGGTCGTTGTACAGCGCCCAACTGGCCAGACCGGTGTTGACAATGGCACCAGCCGCAATCCCGTCGAAGCGGCTTTCCTCAACCACGCCAACCCCGCCGCCGCGCATCGGATCGTCAATGCCGACCGGCGGCATATAGCCGTCGACATCGCTCATCCAGATGCGGTTGGTCGGATCGAGCGACAGATAGACCGTGCGCACCCGCACCATCCCTTCGGCCAGATCGCCCAGCGGCTGGGTGACCAGTTCCAGATCGCCGGGGGCCAGTTCCCCCACCGGGCGTTTGCGCAAAATCCAGATTTTGTTGTCGGTCATGTCGTATATCCTGAAATAGAGTGGGCATGAATATTGGTGTGCAATGCCGCCCTGTCTGCGCGGTTGGACGACAGGGGTCAAGAGGGTGCAGCCCCAATCTTGGCCGAGCAGCAAAGATTGCACACGTTCCTCCATCGTGCCATCATCGCCCGCAACAAGGAGACTGACTATGACCCGTAAAACCGCACTGGCCGCATGCCTATTGGCCGGATTTCTCTCCGTACCCGCTCAGGCCGATGATAAGGCACTGGCCGGAATCGATGCCCGCGCCAGCGAAACTGCGGCTATCGCCCGGCAAATCTGGGAATGGGCAGAGCTTGGCTATAAGGAAAACCGCTCTTCTGCACTGCTGCAAGATACCCTGAAAAAACAGGGCTTTCGCATCACCTCGGGTGTCGCGGGCATTCCCACTGCCTTCACCGCCGAATTCGGCACCGGCGGCCCGGTGATCGCCATATTGGCCGAATATGACGCGCTTCCCGGCATCAATCAGGACGCACTCGCCGTTCGTTCGCCGATTGCAGGAAAAAACGCAGCCCATGCCTGCGGCCATAATCTATTTGGCGCCGGATCGGTCAGCGCGGCCATCGCCACCGCCAAATGGCTGAAAGACAGCGGAACGCCCGGACGCATCCGGCTCTATGGCACCCCGGCGGAAGAGGGCGGCAGCGGCAAGGTCTATATGGTGCGCGACGGGCTGTTCAAAGACGTGGACATTGCACTCCATTGGCACGCCGACGACCAGAATTCCGCCGCCGCGCAGACCAGTCTCGCCAACCGTTCGGCCAAGTTCCGCTTTCGCGGCCGCTCCGCCCATGCCGCTGGCGCACCGGAAAACGGACGTTCCGCACTGGATGGGGTCGAGGCGTTTAATATGATGGTCAATATGATGCGCGAGCACGTGCCGCAGGATGCGCGCATCCATTATGTCATCACCAGCGGCGGCAACGCCCCCAATGTCGTCCCCGATTTCGCCGAAGTGTTCTATTATGTTCGGCATCCCAATCCCAAGGGGGTGGAGGATATCTGGACGCGGGTTGAGGAAGCCGCCAAAGGCGCGGCGATGGGGACCGGCACCAACGTCGATTGGGAAGTGATCCACGGCAACAACCCGCTGCTGGTCAACGAATCTCTCGCCAAGATGATGGACGGAAAATTGCGCGAAGTGGGCGGAATCACTTATGACGCCAAGGAAATGGACTTTGCCAAGAGCATCCATGCCAGCCTGACCAACCCCAAAATGACCTTGGGCAGCGAGCAAGTCGTCCAGCCGTATAAGTCCAGCCTCGGCTATGGCTCAACCGATGTCGGCGATGTGTCTTATGCGGTGCCAACGGCAGGCCTGCGCACCGCGACCTGGGTTCCGGGTACCGACGCGCACAGCTGGCAATCCTCGGCGGCAAGTGGCATGTCAATCGGCTTCAAAGGCACGCAGGTGGCGGCCAAAACGCTGACACTGGCGGCGATCGAACTGTTCACCGACGCCGATTTGCGCGAGACGGCCAAGGCAGAGTTTCGCGAGGCGCTGGGACCGGAATATCGATACAAGTCACTGCTGGGAGACCGCAAACCGCCGCTGGATTACCGGGATTAGAACGCGAGAACCTGACCTGCGCCAAAAGCGCGCTACCGCCGCCGTAGCCCACTGACCCGCGCGCCCGCTGCGGTCAGAAACTCGACATCGGTTTTGAGGTGCAGCAACCTGAGGCCG
>JBGSLY010000149.1:0-3779 GCA_041740435.1 Parasphingorhabdus sp. | reverse complement strand
TTGAATCATAAAATAACCCCGTTGGGAATCCTGTTTATGAGTACACGGCCTAGTACATTCGGTCCACTGTTTCCAGTACTAGCCAAAGCCATAGACTGGAGTTTAACGTCGCTGACAGCCCGGTTAAATTCCGCAATGGTTTTGTCGGTAGATAAAACTTGCTGATGTTGGAGCAGCACAGTTTGGATTTGATACGCTTGATAACATAATGCTCCGACTATCATAGCACTTGTAATGGCTATGCCAACAGAAAGAGCTTTGATTTGTAGGAAAATACTATTCATCGGAAAATGCAGATTAAACATCATTCAGCTCACTATCGCAAAAAATTCCCTGCCGATGTTCGAAAAAGAACGCTGGTCAATAATAGTACTTTAGATATGGAAGGTAAAATTTTTACAAATTATCTTGTGGATGATCACGAACGCAATTATGAATTATTACAATTATATGACATACGGCCAATCATAAATAATTGGCAGAAATGTCAATTACTTGCTTCCATTCCTCCTCGGTCACCGGCGCAACCGACAGGCGGGTTTGGCGCAGGATAGCCATTTGGCTGAGTTTAGGATTGGCCTTGATCGCGGCCAGCGAAACCGGTTTCGCCAGTTTTTCAAGTGGCTTGACCTTAACCGCAACCCAGCGGCCCGTGTCGTCATGCGGGTCGGGAAAGGCGGCGGCGCTGATGGTCATGATGCCGACAATCTCCAGCCCCTGACGCGAGTGGTAGAAGAACGCTTCATCGCCAACCTGCATCGCCTTCATATTGTTGCTGGCCTGCGCGTTTTTGACTCCGTCCCAGATGCCCTCACCCTCGGCGATCAGGTGATCCCAACCATAGACGTCGGGTTCGGATTTCATCAACCATTTGGCCATTATTCGCCCTTTGCCAGATGCATAAAGTCGCGATCAAAGCTCTTCATATTGGCACCGCCATCGACATACAGGACTTGTCCCGTCACCGCTTCGGCCTTCGCCAGATAGAGCAGCGCTGCCGCTATATCGTCGGATTGGGACAGCCGCTCCAATGGCATCAGCGCGGCCAGCCGGTCGAGTTGTGCATCGCTATAGTCCGCCGTCGCCAGTGTCAGCCCCGGCGCAATGCCATTGACCCGCAGATGCGGCGCAGCGGCGGCGGCGAGCGAACGGACCGAAGCGGCCAGCGCCTGTTTCGACAGGGTATAGCTCAATTGGTCACCGCCCGGATTGCGCACACGTTGATCGAGGATCATCACCACCGCCGAACCGGCAGTCGCCTGCCGCTGCATCGCTTGGGTCAGCAGCACAGGTGCGGCCAGATTGACGGTCATATGCGCATTGAGGCTATCGGCGTTCAGGTCGGAAATATCATCCTGTCCGAAAATCGAGGCGTTGTTGACGAGCAGATCGGGTGCGCGGCCAAAATGCGCGGTGACCGCGGCAAACAATCGCTCCGCCTCTCCGCCTTCGCCAAAATCCGCGCGAAAGCCGTGCCAGTCGGCCTCGGTGGCGCGCAATATCGCGGCCAAATCTGCTTCCGGTTCGGCGTTGCTATGTCCATGGAGCGCTAGAGCATAGCCTGCGCGGGCCAATTGCGCCGACAGCGCAGCGCCCAGCCTGTGGCAACCGCCAGTGACCAGCGCAAGCGGCGGTAGCGCGCTCACTTTCGCGCCCGCGACAAAGTGATGCCAATCGACTCGCCCTTTTCGGCAATCGCCAGCTTGATAATCTTTACCGTCACCCGCAACACATCGGGATCGCCGACCAGCAAGGTCTCAATGATATGATCCGCCACCGCCTCTATCAGTTTGAAGTGCACGCCCTCCGGAAGCGCGGCGGAAGCGGCGTGTTTGAGGTCCATGTAATTTTTCGATGCGGTCAGCGGCGTGTCCGGCGCATAATGTTCGCGTACCTTCAGCTCCGCCGTGATAGAAATGCGCAGCGGCTGCGGAAGATGGGTCTCTTCCGAATAAATGCCGGTCAGGACATCGACGTCGAGATTTTCGACCGCAAGGATCAAATTATCAGTCACGCGGCTTTTTCTCCTTCTGCCGACCAGCGGGCATAAATGGCGGTGGGCAACAGCTGCCCGCGCGCGTCTTCCTTGACCGCCAGTTCGCCGATTTCAATCACGCCGCCCAGATGGGCGAGCTTTTCATTGAGCAGGTTGCCCAGCGCCAGCGCCGACATCCGCACCGCATAGACGGTCAGGAACAGACAACGTGACCGGACGTCGAGCAGCTTGCCCAGATTTTCGATAAGATCGGGCAAGTCTTCTTCCAGCCGCCAAACCTCGCCTTCCGGGCCGCGTCCATATTTGGGTGGATCGAGCAGGATTGCGTCATAACGCCGCCCGCGCCGCACTTCGCGCGCGGCAAATTTGGCGGCATCGTCGACGATCCAGCGAATCGGATGATCCGACATGCCCGACAGCGCCGCATTATCCCGCGCCTGCGCCACCGACTTTTTCGACGCATCGACATGCACCAGCCGCGCACCGGTGCTGGCCAGCGCCAAAGTGCCCACGCCGGTATAGCCGAACAGGTTCATCGCCTCGGCCTGGTCCAACCCCTCCATCTGCTGCGCAATCCAGCGCCAAACGGGGTCCATATCGGGGAAGAAGCCCAGATGGCGGAACGGGGTGCACTGTGCGGTAAAGCGGACATCGCCCCAAGTGAGAGGCCAGCCTTCGCCGGGAACGCGCCGTTCAAAATGCCAGCGGCCACCGCCATCCTCATCCGATGCGGGCACGAATTCCCCGTCTGCGCTCCAGTCGGGCAGCGCGGGGTCCCACATCGCCTGCGGCTCGGGCCGGACAAAGGAGTAGCGACCGTACCGCTCCCATTTGCGGCCCTGTCCCGAATCGAGCAGGGTATAATCTTCGCGGGGATGCGACACCATGATCCCCGACTGCATCCGCAATTCAGCCACGCGCCGGGGTTGCCCGTTGCAATACATAATCGCGCACCGCGTCATAATCGCCGGGCAGGGTGTCATAATGCTCATCGCGGTCGAACAGGTCACCGATCCGCCGGGGCAGCGGAGGACGCACCCCAGTCGCTCGCTCCACCGCATCGCGGAATTTGGACGGGTGCGCGGTGGCCAAAGTGACGACGGGAACCGCCGGATCGAGCGCCGCCGATTGCGCCGCGCACAAGCCTATTGCGGTATGGGGATCGAGAATCTGGCCGAAATCATCGTGCGCGACGCGCATCGTGGTCGCCATCTGATCCTGATCGACCCGGTAGCTGCTGAACAGGCTCTTTGATCCGGCGAGCATATCGGCGGGAATCGCCATCCGTTTGCTGGCCTCAAACCCCTGCATCATCGCCGACAGCGCAGCGCCATCGCGGCCCGACAGATCGAACAGCAGCCGTTCAAAATTGCTGCTGACCTGAATATCCATCGACGGCGCGGCGGTCGGGGTGACGGTGCCAGCGGAATAATCGCCATGGTCAAGCGCGCGGTGCAAAATATCGTTGACGTTGGTCGCGACGATCAACCGCTCTATCGGCAGGCCCATTTGTGCCGCGACATAGCCCGCAAACACATCGCCAAAATTACCCGTCGGCACCGAAAACGCAACGCGGCGTGCGGGACTGCCCAGCTGCACGGCGGCGGCGAAATAATAAACGACCTGCGCCATCAACCGCGCCCAGTTGATCGAATTGACCGCCGAAATCGCCAGCGTACCGGTGACGTCCGCGTCGCCGAACATCCGCTTGACCATCGCCTGCGCGTCGTCAAAGCTGCCGCCAATCGCGATATTGTGCACATTGGGCGCGCGCACCGTCGTC
>JBGSLY010000148.1:0-9205 GCA_041740435.1 Parasphingorhabdus sp. | reverse complement strand
CCGCCGTTGCCGCCGCGCTTAACCCGGTGGCTGCGCCGGGCACCATCCTGATCGCGCGCGGCGATACCATCGTGTTCGAACGCACTATCGGGACAATCGCCCCTGATGGCGGTGCACCGCACGAATTGGGGAAAGTGTGGCGCTGGGCATCGGTCACCAAGCAGGTCACCGCGACCATTGCGATGCAGGAAGTAGCGGCGGGTCGGCTCGATCTTGACGCGCCGATAACCCGCTATCTGCCGGACAGCAAGGCGCCCTATGCCAGCCGCATCACCTCGCGGATGCTGATGCAGCACGTTTCCGGCCTGCCGCGTATGGAGGAAGGCCCCATCGGCCAAGACGATTGGTCAACCTTCTACTCGGTCGATCTGGATAGCCCCGCCACGGGCCGCGCATGGTGCGAAGGGCCGACCACCCGTGAGCCGCTGTCCGGGTTTTTTTACGGTGACTACGATTTCATCATGATGGCCGCGGTGATCGAGGCCACCAGCGGCAAGCCTTACGCCGACTTGATTGCGTCACGCATCGCACAGCCGCTCGGCCTAACCAGCATCGGCCTGTTCCCCCGCGCCGAGGCCACGGTGGCGGGCTTTAGCGAGGGCAAGCCGGAATCATCCGCGTTCCGGCTGGAAAATTTCGGCGGCGCAGGCGCGCTATATGGCACGACCCATGATCTGCTCGCCTTTGATCGCGCACTGATGACCGGCAAGCTCATCCGAGAGGCGCAGCGCGCCGTAATGTGGGACGGCAAGCCCGAATATGGCATGGCCGCGCTCGGCCAGTGGTCGTTCAGCTCGCCGCTCAAAAATTGCGGCGACACGCCGGTTCGCATCGTCGAGCGGCGCGGCTTTATTGGCGGCGTCGTGCTGCGCAACATCATCCTGCCCGATCTGGACATGGTGATCATCATGACATCGAACCGCGCCGAGGCCGAAGCGGCCTTTGGCGAAATCTGGCAGCAGGCGGGCATCACCTATAATGTGATGCGCGCGGCACTGTGCACGACAGGAACCCCGCTTTGAACCAGGCCCACCCCGCACACACGCTTCGTCCCAATAGTTTAAGATTGGGCGTGAACATCGATCACGTCGCCACTATCCGCAACGCGCGCGGCGGCGATCATCCCGATCCGGTGCGCGCGGCGGAAATCGTGGCCAGCGTCGGCGGCGACGGCATTACAGCCCATTTGCGCGAAGACCGGAGGCACATCCGCGATGATGATATCGCCCGGATCATGGCCGCGACCAATCTGCCGCTCAATCTGGAAATGGCCGCGACCGAGGAAATGTTGACCATTGCGCTGCGCCACAATCCTCATGCCGCGTGCATCGTGCCGGAAAAGCGGGAGGAGCGGACCACCGAAGGCGGGCTCGACGCCGCCGGACAGCATAATCATCTTGCCCCGATTGTCGCGCGCCTGTCCGATGCCGGTATTCGCGTCAGCCTGTTCATCGAACCCGACCCGCGCCAGATTGAAGCGGCGATGCAGCTTAAAGCGCCGGTGGTGGAGTTTCATACCGGAAAATACGCGCATCTGCTGCTCGACGGGAAAACCGAAGAGGCGGCCAGCGAATTGCGCCGGGTCGCCGATGCTGCTGCTTTGGCGAGCAAGAATGGCATAGAATCGCATGCGGGCCATGGCCTAACCTTTGACAATGTCCAGCCCATCGCCGCCATTCCCCAGATTGCCGAGCTTAATATCGGCCATTATCTGGTCGGCGAGGCAATTTTTATTGGGCTGGAAGAGAGCATAAGGCGGATGCGAACGTTGATGGATGCAGCGCGATGAAATCCTACCCGGAACGGGGGAGCCGCAGGCGTTGTGCAGCAACAGCGGGACCGCGCGCGAAGCGCGGGGTGGAGGGGCACAGGCCTCCACCGCTGCGCTTATTTCGCGTGCCCCTCCACCAGCCTTCGGTTGGTCCCCCTCCCCGTTCCGGGGAGGATTTATGATCATCGGCCTTGGCTCTGACCTCTGTAATATCGAGCGGATTCAAAACTCGCTCGACCGCTTTGGCAAGCGGTTCGAAAGGCGCGTGTTCACCGATGTCGAGCGCGCCAAAGCCGCCCGCCGCCCCTTCACCCGCGCGGGCACCTATGCCAAGCGGTTTGCCGCGAAAGAGGCGTTTTCAAAAGCGGTCGGTACCGGTTTCAAACGCGGCGTGTTCATGAAGGACATTGGCGTCGTCAATGCACCCAGCGGCGCGCCGACCTTGGCGCTCAGCGGCGGGGCGAAAAAAAGGCTGGACGAAATGACGCCGCAGGGTCACAGGGCGGTCATTCACCTGACGCTCACCGACGATCATCCATGGGCGCAGGCCTTTATCATTATCGAGGCGCTTCCCCTTTCCTCCCCAGACGGAAATTCTGCATAGATGAATGACACCCCCGCCACCAGCCCGGCCGAAGAAACCCCAGCCGACAAGAAAACCGATTGGATAGCCGAGGTGAAGAGCATCGCTCTGCTCCTGCTGGCGGTGCTCGCCTTTCACAGTCTGGTTGCCAAGCCGTTTTATATCCCGTCGATTTCGATGATGCCCGACCTGCTCGTTGGCGACCGGTTGATTGTCAGCAAATATCCCTATGGCTGGTCCTGGGTTTCGCCGTCGTTCCACATCATGCCGCGCATGAAGGGAAGGCTCTTCGGCAGCTTGCCGGAGCGCGGCGACGTCATCATCCTGACCCCCAAGGACCAGTCGACCGATTATATCAAACGCGTGATCGGCCTGCCCGGCGAAACCTTCGAGATGCGCGGCGGTGTTCCCTATATCAACGGTGTGCCGTTCAAACAGGAAGTGCAGCCCGCGCTCAAGATTCCGGTGGATGCCAATTCCCCCTGCACCGATTTTCCCGGATCGATGTCCACCGATCAGGATGGCAACCGAGTGTGCGAAGTGCCGATCATCCGCGAAACCATGCCATCGGGCGTCTATTACGACATTGTCGATCTCGGTCCCTATCCGCAAGACGACATCGCGCCGTACCGCATCCCAGAGGACCATGTCTGGCTATTGGGCGATAACCGCGACCGCTCCGCCGATAGCCGTGAACCCAGCCCCAATGGCCTGGGCGGCAGCATCCCGATTGAAAATATCGGCGGCCGGGCCGAGTTTATTACCTTTTCGCTCGACGGCTCGACCAGCCTCAATCCGATCAGCTGGTTCACCTCGCTCCGCGGCGAGCGCGCCTTTACCAGCCTGAGAGCGAAAAAGGGGCCGGTGCCGAAGGCGGAGCCAGCGCAGCGCTGAGCGATACATTTGATTCTTAATCCTCCCCCTTGGGGGAGGATTTGGAGCACTCCGCACTTGACTTCCCCGCCCTTCCCGCTAAATCCCGGCTCGAAAGCGGCGCTTTGGCGTCGCGATCACCGTCCGAGACAGCAGGTAGCCGGGAATTTGCCCGGTTTAAATCCAGCCTAGACGGGGATGAACAGATTTTCTGGCATGGTTCGTCCATGCGCCGATTCGGATCGCCATTGGCCATCCGCATAGGCACCACCCCCACGGACTTTAAGCGGATGTTCCCCATAGGGGACCATCCATTCGTGCGTCCTGCCGGGCAACTGGCATGGCGCGATGTTGAATGAGGAGTAGCATATGGATCGTGTCCAAAAGACCGAAGCCGTTGCCGAACTGAACAAGACTTTTGGCGAAGTCGGGGTTGTGGTGATTACCCGCAATCTGGGTATGAGCGTTGCTCAATCCACCGACCTGCGTTTGAAGATGCGTGACGGCGGTGCCAGCTTTAAGGTCTCGAAGAACAGCCTGGCCAAAATTGCTCTGGAAGGGACGCAATATGCGCCGATCAGCGATATGCTGACTGGCCCTGTTGCGCTTGCCACATCGGTTGATCCGGTGGCGGCCGCAAAAATCGCGGTCGAATTTGCCAAAACCAACGACAAACTGGAAATCGTTGGCGGGGCAATGGGCGATACCCTGCTGGACGAAGCGGGCATCCGCTCGCTGGCAAGCATGCCTTCGCTTGACGAACTGCGCGGCAAGATTGTCGGATTGCTCAATGCACCGGCAACCAAGGTCGTACAGGTCATTCAGGCCCCGGCTGGCCAACTCGCCCGTGTTTTTGCCGCCTATGCGGCAACGGCTGACTGAGCGGCTGAAGACGTTTAACCCTTTTAATCTGATTAGAAATTTGGAGTGTATTGAAAATGGCTGATATTGAAAATCTGGTAGCCGAACTGTCGAAACTGACCGTTATGGAAGCCGCTGAACTGTCGAAAGCTTTGGAAGAAGCATGGGGCGTATCCGCCGCTGCCGCTGTTGCGGTTGCTGGTCCTGCCGCTGCTGCTGACGGCCCTGCTGTCGAAGAACAGACCGAATTTGACGTAATCCTGACCGGCGACGGCGGCAAGAAGATCCAAGTGATCAAGGAAGTCCGTTCGATCACTGGTCTGGGCCTCACCGAAGCCAAGGCGCTGGTTGAAGCTGCGCCTAAGGCAGTCAAGGAAGGCATCAACAAGGCCGAAGCCGAAGAAATCAAGGCGAAGATCGAAGCTGCTGGCGGTACCGTCGAGCTGAAGTAAGCCGGACTGGTTTTATTGAATAAAAGGGCGGCTCCCGATTGCGGGGGCCGCCCTTTTTTATTGGCCGCTATGCGCGTTAGCCCTGCTCGCTAACGGGCATGCCAATGACATCGGCGATATTATGGTGGACCCCGTGCAACGCGACTTCGTTCGCGCCGATCACCACATGATAATCTGCAGGTGCGGTCATCAGATTGGCATAGCCGTGCGATGCCACCCGGTAATCTTCGGATTGGACCACGGTGGCGGTGGCGTCATAGGCCATAGTGCACATATCCCGGTGCGCTTCATTCTCCACGCCAAAGGGCGCATAAACCGCGAACTGGCAACGGGTTTTGCCAACGCCATCAGGGAACAGCCGGAACACTTGGGTAAAATAGACCCCGGGCGTTACCGCGCCGAAAAATATTACCGTGTTGGGAAACAGATAATGGACGCCGCCATATTCGGCATTGGGCCATTCGGCATCTTTATCCTTTTCCAGCTTTCCGACCGAGAGATCTGGAAACTCCACCCGGTGATGGCGGCCAAAGGGCTGATAGACGCATTTGTCGCTATAGTGCGTCTCGCCAATGGTTGAATTGTGCAGCGCCTTAAAATGATAGCCCTCGCCATAGGTGTCGAGCGCGAATTTCCAATTGGAATCGACGGTCATAATTCCCTTCTTGACCGGCTCCGCGCGCCACAGTTCCAACTGTTCCAGCACGTCGCCAAATTCGCCCAAATGTGCCGCTGCATCAATGGGTGCGCCGCCCGGATTGGCACGGACGAAAATCAAACCCAAATGCTCCGCGCAGGGCACTTCCAACAGATTGCGGGCTCCGATTTCGCAGCCTTCAAAGCCCTTTTTGCCGGGCTGTCCCACCAGCTTACCTGCATTATCAAAGGTCCACGCGTGGAAAGGACAGGAAACCCGCGGCGATTTGCCCGACCACGGCTCGCTCTCTTCGATCAGCTTCGCGCCGCGGTGGGTGCACATATTCAAGAATGCGCGGGCCACGCCGTCCTTGACGCGCATCACCAGAATCGATGGCCCCGCCGCATCAAACACCATGATGTCGCCGGGATTGGGAATGTCGCCCGAGAGGCCCGCGACCAAGGGCTGGTTCAGGAAAATGGCCGTCCGTTCGGCTTCAAACCTTTTGGGTCCCATATAGACCGATTTGTGCAGCGGAAGCGGCGCATCGGCCATATCGGTTTGGCTGGCCAGCATCGCCACCTGTCGCCTCTGCGATTCACGGGCATTGCGGCGGCGCACCTCCGCCCAGTCTATTTTATCTCTTTGAATGTCTGGATCCCGATCCGCCATTTGTTCGTCCTCTTATTTTGCGCAGTATATTGTCTGCCAACTGGTCTTAATATGGCACAGGAAAACATAAACCGGCTTTAACGCTTTAGATGAGGGGAGAGACAATGGCACTTGTATCAGGAATTGGCGGGCTTGGCCCGGTCATGCAACTGGCATGGCTACCGCAGGATTTTGATGCGGCCATCGACCATTGGACGCGGGTCATGGGGGTTGGACCTTTTTACCTTATGGAAAATATTGCGTTGGAAAACATGACCTATCTGGGTGAACCGACCGATGCGGTGTTCAGTCTCGCGCTCGCCTATTGGGGCGATATGCAGATCGAAATGATCCGCCCGGAAAATGACGCGCCGTCCATCTATAACGGCAAATACGCGGTGCGCGACCGGCTGCACCATGTGTGCCTGTTGACCGATGACATTGCCCATGCGCGGCAAATATGCGTGGATCAGGGCGGCGAGATTGTCATCGAAGCAAAGGTCGGCGATGATGGCGGGGTCATTTATATGGACCCGCATAGCCCCGGCGGACATCTGGTCGAAATCCTGCGTCCGTCTACCGGATCAGAGGGCCTGTTTGATATGATCAAACAAGCAGGGATCGGCTGGGACGGGAAGGACCCGCTGCGCAAATTGGGGTAGCGGCTAGAATAAGTTAGCATCTGGTCTTGTCATCAACTCTGTTAATTTGTGCATCGCTGAGTCAGGCGTTTGCGATTGTGATGATTTTCCGCATATCGAGCGCAGCGGGCCGCTGTGCTCGCCATGACGTATGTAACGATGACATCGCGCTAACTCGCCGGACAGGCGATCAGGACGTCGCTTTTGGGTCCGAAAGCCACGGCCGACAGGTCTTCGCATAGCCCGCATTCGCCAGCCGCAATTGTAACTCCGCCTATCACCGCTTCACCCGACAGCGGGATGATCTGCCATTGCCCCATAGTCGAGGTTTTGACCGGGGACAGATCGCCGTCGATAATCCTGAGCAGCCGGAAATGCGGGCCGAACACCAATTGGCTCGATTCATCGGACGCAGGCCGCTGATATTGCGACATCGGATAGGGTTCGGGCTTCGACACCGCCATCCCGTCATCAAGGTGCAATTCGCGCGGGCGGCCATAATCGTATAGGCGGTAAGTAAGGTCGATATTCTGCTGTACTTCGACCAGCGACACGCCGGGGCCAATCGCGTGCACGGTGCCCGCCGGGATGTAAAAGAAATCGCCCGCCGTGACCGGTTTCCAGTCGATCATCGACTCAATCGCCCCGGTTAGCGCCGAGGCACGCAGCTTTTCGGCGGAAATTTTGGCCTTGAGGCCAATGCCCAGCACCGCACCCGGTTCCGCCGACAGGATGAACCAGCATTCCTCTTTTCCGTGACGCTGGCCGCGCTTGCGCGCCTGACGGTCATTGGGATGCACCTGAATCGACAGCTTTTCGCTGGTGAACAGATATTTTGTCATCAGCGACAGCGGTTCACCATCAGCCCGTTCGAACCAAATTTCGCCCACTGCATCATTTTTGACATGATGCTGGAACTGGCGGGGCAGGTCGCTCCGGCCCCAAGGCTTTTCCACCGCGATCTGTTCAAGTTTCATAGGGATGCCGTCTAGCGCCCAATGCTGGAATAGGCAAACTGGCTGCGCGCCAGATCAGCGGGGTTATAGATATTGCGCAGATCGACCAGCACCTTTCCGGCCATCACCGATTCCAGCTTCGCGAGATCGAGCGCACGGAACGCGTCCCATTCGGTGACAATCACCAGCGCATCGGCGCCGGTTGCCGCCGCATAGGCGCTGTCGGCCATCACCACCTCGGGCATGATCTTCGCCGCCTCCGCCATGCCTTCGGGATCATAGGCGCTCACTTTTGCGCCGGCGTCGATCAGCGTCTGGACAATCGCAATCGACGGCGCATCGCGCATATCGTCGGTATTGGGCTTGAAGGTGAGACCCAGCAGCGCGACCTTCTTCTCGCGCACATCGCCGCCTAGCGCATGAATCACCTTGCGGCCCATCGCGCGCTTGCGGTTGTCGTTGACCTGCACCACCGCCTCGACAATCCGCACCGGGCTGTCGTGGTCCTGCGCGGTTTTCATCAGCGCCAGCGTGTCTTTGGGGAAACAGCTGCCGCCATAGCCGGGACCGGCGTGCAGGAATTTACCGCCAATCCGGTTGTCGAGACCGATGCCGCGCGATACCTCTTGCACATCGGCCCCGACTTTCTCGCACAGATCGGCGATTTCGTTGATGAAGGTGATCTTCGTCGCCAGAAAAGCATTGGCGGCATATTTGATCAGCTCTGCGGTGCGCCGTCCGGTGAACAATATTGGTGATTCGTTGAGGAACAGCGGGCGGTAAACCTCGCTCATCACATCGCGGGCCCAGGGTTCATCGGTGCCAATGACAATCCGGTCGGGGCGCTTGAAATCGCCAATCGCCGCCCCTTCGCGCAGGAACTCGGGGTTCGACACCACCGCGAACTGGTCCTTTGCCAGAGTTTTGCCCAAAATTCGTTCCACTTCATCGCCGGTACCCACGGGAACGGTCGATTTTGTGACAATGACGATGGGCCGGGTCACATGTCCGGCGATTTCTTCTGCGGCGGCATAGACATAGCTTAAATCCGCATGCCCATCGCCACGCCGTGAAGGCGTTCCCACCGCAATAAACACCGCATCACAGCCGTCGAGCGCCGGGGCCAGATCGACCGAAAAGCTCAGTCGTCCGGCATCGACATTGCGCTTGACCAGATTTTCAAGGCCGGGTTCGTAAATCGGCATGATATTCTGGTGCAGCCGCTCGATCTTGCTGGCGTCTTTGTCGACGCACACCACGTCATGGCCGAAATCGGCGAAACACGCGCCCGATACCAAGCCGACATAGCCCGAACCAATCATTGCTATCTTCAAAATCTGTCTCCGTTACCTTCCGCCCTTTTGAGGGGGAGATTCTGATATTGCTCTAACCCGTCATTGCGAGCGGAGCGAAGCAATACAGAGTCACTTGGCTTTGCTCTGGATTGCTTCGCTCCGCTCGCAATGACGAACTGAACTTGTTTCGCAAAGCCTTAGAGCATCAACATCGGCTTGCCAATTGGTCCGCTAACCGCCTGCCCGCTCGCTCAATGTCCGCTCCCATCCCAGCGCATCGGTCACGATCCGGTCGAGATCAGCATATTGCGGCACCCAGGGAAAGCGCGCCAATATCGCCCGATTGTCCGAAATCAGCGCATCGGGATCGCCCGCACGCCGCCCCTCCATTTTGCGATCGATGGTCCGGTTGGTCACCCGGTCCACTGCGTCGAGCACCTCCAACACCGAAAATCCCCGGCCATAGCCGCAGTTGAGCATATGAT
>JBGSLY010000147.1:0-5287 GCA_041740435.1 Parasphingorhabdus sp. | reverse complement strand
AAATGCAAATTGCTGACATCATGGTTGCGCAACTGTTCGGCAAGGCGGGATTGGGTGCCTGCCGAATAGCTGGCCAGCAACACCTGGTGACCTTGCGCCGCCAGATTTTTCAGATGTTGTGCCAACGCGGCATAGACATTTTCGTTCCGGCCGCGTTCGGGCGCGAAGTCGCGGGCTGACTGAATTTCCAGAGGGATTACGCTGGACGATTCGGGCTGGTCAAATTCACTGACCGCATGGATCGGCCAGCGCTCTGCTCTGTCCTGCCATTCCTGTTGGGAAAGGTATAATGCCACAGGGTCCAGTGGGCGGTAATTGGATTTATTATCCTCATCGGCACGTTGACGGTTGGCGAAATAGTCGTCGATCAAGTCACGCTGCGAGCGCATGGCTTCATCAACGGCGGTATCGCGCAGGATCAAGTCGGACGCCGCAAAATAGTCGAACAGCGTCGCCATGGCCGTTTCCGCCATCGGCAACCAATGCTCCATGCCCGCAAGACGGCGTCCTTCACTGATCGCCTGATAAATCGGGTCCGACGTCCCCTTCGCGCCAAATTGTTCGCGATAGCGCCCTCGAAAGCGGCTGATGCTGTCGGCATCGAGCAACATTTCCGAAACTGGTAGGAGGTCTAGCGTTTCGATCGTCCCCGTACTACGCTGATTAGCAGGATCAAAACTACGCAATGTTTCGATGTCATCACCGAAAAAATCGAGCCGCACCGGCGCATCCATCCCCGCCGGAAACAGATCGATGAGACTACCCCGAGCGGCAAATTCCCCGCGATCGGCAACGGTATCGACCCGCACATAGCCATTGGCCTGCAAAAAAGCGATCAATCGTTCGGGCGGGAAAGTGTCCCCGGCAGCTATATGCAGGGCAATATCGCGTACCCGTTCCGGCAACAATACGCGTTGGATAACCGCATTGGCCGTCGTCAAAACAATCTCTGGCCCCTTTGTCACTGACGCCAAGGAAGACAGCGTCGAAAGCCTCTCCGACAGTACATGTAAGGACGGAGAGGCGCGGTCATAGGGAAGGCAATCCCAAGCAGGGAAACACAGAACGGATATTTCCGGCGCAAACCAGTGCAGCGCATCGGCGAGCGCGGTCATCGCGGCGTCGTCCGTCGCTATATAGACGGTCCGCCCCTGACCTGCCAGAGCCGCCAAAAGCAACGGTCGGCACCCCAAAGGCGCGCCTGCCAATGTCAATGGACCATGAGTGTCCGCCATCTGACCCCGCAGATGATCTAAGGAGGAGAGAAATTCAGACATCAGGGAATATCGATATAGTCCAACCGCTGCATTGCTTGCATCATGGGGCCATCGAAATGCGATGGAACGGGGTACGTTTGCATTGCCCAGCCAAGAATATCGACATCCTCCTCTTCAAGCAGGCGTTCAAACCAGCCAATGGCGTCCGCGTCCCAGCCATCGTGGAAACGATCAAAAAAACCACCAATCAGATAATCTGCCTCACGCGTCCCCCGGTGCCAGGCGCGGAAACGAAGGCGTTTGATCTGGTGCGTAGGCAAAGGTTCCGCTGGAGACGACACAAAATTTCCTGTTGTTTGAAGTGCGGCGGACATTGGCACATGGCCGGGCATGCTTTAGATACCGGATAGTCATGCGTCCCGAAAAGCTCAATCCATTATTCCGGGAAACCGAGTCGCTGCACGGGGTTGGCAAGGCTCTGGCCAAACCGCTCGACAAGCTCAAGCTCAATCGGGTCCGCGATTTGCTTTTCCATCTGCCGACGGGCTGGATCAACCGGAAGCATGTGGCCACTTTGGACGATGCGATTGAAGGCGACAGCGTTGTTCTGAATGTCACCCCGATCGAATATCGCAGCGGTTCCATGCGCGGTCCGTTCCGGGTGGTCGCGCTCGACTCTATCGGCAATGCGCTATCTTTGGTCTTTTTCGGGAAGAACAGCGGATGGCCAAAAAAGCTGTTACCGCTCAACGAGACACAATGCATTTCGGGCAAATTGGAACGTTTCGGTGACTGGCTGCAGATTGTTCATCCCGAAGTGGTCGATGTCACCGACGCTGCTCATTTCAAAGAGCTGGAGCCTGTCTATCCATTGTCCGATGGTATCACCAACCGGCGCATGGGGCAGCTGGTATCACAGGCGCTCTCCGACATTCCCGAACTGCCTGAATGGATCGAACCGGGGTTGAAATCCGAACGCAACTGGCCGGATTGGCGGAACGCCGTTTGCGGCGTGCATACGCGGGACAGCAAGGATTTTACTGACCGGCTGGCCTATGACGAAATCTTCGCCAATCAATTGGCCTTGATGCTGGTGCGCGCCGACCGGCGCCGCAAAAAGGGAATTGCGATTGAGGGCGACGGGCATCTCCGCACCGCATTGCAACTCCCCTTCACCATGACGGGAGCGCAGTCGCGCGTTATCCGGGAAATTGAAGGCGATATGGCACAGGATGTCCCGATGCTCCGTTTGCTTCAGGGCGATGTCGGTTCCGGCAAAACGCTGGTCGCATTATTTGCCATGCTGAACGCGGTGGAAGGTGGCTTTCAAGCGGCAATGCTGGCACCGACCGAAATTCTGGCGCGTCAGCATTTCGCGACATTGCAGCGAATGAATGCAGGGCTCAATGTTACCATCGCGATGTTGACTGGGCGAGACAAGGGACGGGTGCGCGAATCGACCTTGATGGGGCTGATCGATGGTTCGGTCGACATCTTGATTGGCACGCACGCGATATTTCAGGACAGCGTGACCTATCGCAATCTGGGCTTGGTGGTCATAGACGAACAGCATCGATTTGGCGTGGCTCAGCGGCTGATGCTTACCCGAAAGGCTGATATTACCCCACATCTGCTAGCAATGACAGCGACGCCGATTCCGCGCACCTTGATGCTTAGCCAATATGGGGAAATGGAATGCTCACGCATCGACGAATTGCCGCCCGGCCGTCAGGCGATTGAAACCAGTGTCATTGCCGACAGCCGGATTGACGATGTCTTGAGCGGGCTGGCCCGTCACCTTGCTGCTGGTCGCCAAGCCTATTGGGTTTGCCCGTTGGTGGAAGAGAGCGAAAAAAGCGATCTGGCGGCGGCGGAGGAGCGGGCGGTCATGCTGCGACACCGCTTCGGCAATGCGGTTGGTTTGGTGCATGGCCGGATGAAGGGGCCGGACAAAGACCATGTGATGGATCAGTTCCAGCGCGGGAACGTCAAGCTATTGGTCGCGACCACAGTGATTGAGGTTGGGGTTGATGTCCCAAATGCCAGCTTAATGATTATTGAAGCAGCCGACCGGTTCGGCCTTGCCCAATTGCACCAGCTTCGCGGCAGGGTAGGGCGCGGCAGCGAGAAGTCCAATTGCCTGCTGCTGCGTGGTTCCCATTTGAGTGAAACTGCCCGCGACAGATTATCGCTTATGCGCGAGACAAACGATGGCTTCCGGATTGCGGAGGAAGATCTGCGATTGCGCGGCGCGGGAGAAATTTTGGGCACCCGCCAGTCGGGAGAAGGGGAGTTTAAGCTGGCGACTCCCGATCAAGTTCGCGCCCTAATTGCCACCGCCACCGATGACGCCCGGCTGTTGATCGATCGCGATGGTGGGTTGAACGGAGAGCGGGGGCAGGCGGCTCGGTTGGCGCTCTATTTATTTGAGCGCGATTGGGGGGTATCTCTGATCCGAAGTGGCTAGAAATCTGGACTATTTTTTGACGATGGTATCGATCAATTGGTAGAAATCGCTTTCGCGAATGACCCGCTCAAATTCAAAGCCCGAACGTCCTTCGTGGCTCCAGATGAGAAAGGCCTCGATTCGTCCCACGTGCGGTAGGCGGATAAAGATACGGTCACCCTTTTCCATCTCGGTCTGCTCGCTCATCATGAAGCCGCGCGCCGAAATGTTCATCAGCTTGGCATGAAACTCCCGGCCATTCGCCGCTTCGAATAAGGTCAGATAGTCAACCGGGAACCGGCTGGCCCGACGCATATCCGAATGGGCAACTGCATGCTGCATAAAATCTCTCCGCTATCCAAGGTCTTAGGATGCAGGGAAAGACTTGCCACAATCCATCAAAGATTTGGTAAACGCGAATTCAGCAAAATCGATAGGCGCTAAATTCTACGCAATATGCCGTGCTTTTTCTTTCCCGCGGAAATGCGAATGTCGCTTTCGTTCATAGCGATGACATAAGCGTCCTGCATGATCTTATCGTCGGCAACCTTTGCGCCGCCGCCGGCAATCAGCCGTTTGGCTTCCCCCTTTGATGCACAAAAGCCGATACCAACAAGAGCGTCGAGTATGGAAATGCTGTCTTGAGAAACCTCAAGCACCGGTAGGTCACCGCCTGCTTGGCCTTGTTCAAAAATCTGCTTGGCGGTGGCCTCGGCGGCATTGGCTGCATCGACGCCGCGGCATAAAGCGGTGGCTGCATTGGCCAGCGCGATCTTCGCCTGGTTTATCTCCGCCCCTTGCAGAGCCTCGAACCTATTGGTGTCTTCCAGCGGAATATCGGTAAAAATCCGCATAAACCGGCCAACGTCGGCGTCATCTGTATTGCGCCAGAATTGCCAGTAGTCATAAGAAGGCAAACGGTTTTCGTTAAGCCAAACAGCGCCATCAACCGACTTGCCCATTTTCGAACCATCGGATTTGGTAATCAGCGGCGTGGTGACGCCGAACAGTTCGGCGCCGTCGATCCGGCGGGACAGTTCGATACCATTGACGATATTGCCCCATTGGTCCGATCCGCCCATTTGCAAGCGGCACTGATGCTGGCGCGACAGTTCCAGAAAGTCATAGGCCTGCAAAATCATATAATTGAATTCAAGAAAAGTTAGCGGTTGTTCCCGGTCCAACCTTAGCTTGACCGAATCAAAGGTCAGCATGCGGTTGATCGTGAAATGCCGCCCGACATCACGCAGGAATGAGATATAGTGCAGTCCATCCAGCCAATCAGCATTGTTCACCATGACCGCATCGGTCGGGCCGTCACCGAAGGTTAGGAACCTTTCAAAACATCCGCGAATGGAAGCAATATTGGCTGCAATCCCTTCGTCGTCGAGCAGTTTGCGGACCTCGTCGCGGCCAGAGGGATCGCCAACCTTTGTCGTTCCCCCGCCCATCAGGACAATCGGCTTGTGCCCCGCTTGCTGCAATCGGCGCAGCAGCATGATGGAGACCAAATTACCAACATGCAGCGAATCGGCAGTAGCATCAAAACCAATATATGCAGGAATGATTTGACGCGTGGCCAGTGCATCTAACCCTTCCGCATCGGTCATTTGATGGATATAGC
>JBGSLY010000146.1:0-5391 GCA_041740435.1 Parasphingorhabdus sp. | reverse complement strand
CCCAATTGCGCCGCGACGCGCCACGCGCATTTCTCATTGGATGGCTCAGGCCCGGCGTACCTCGAAGCGCCCAAGCTCAGCGAATGGCCCGACGTCAACTGGACCCCCGACAAGGCGGCCAAACGGGTCGATCTCGACGCGCTGACCCCGGCGGAGGTGGCGAGCTGGAAGCATGGCGACCGGTTGCTGCTCAACGGATCAATGCTGACCGGACGCGATGCAGCGCACAAACGGATTCAGGAAATGCTGGCGCGCGGAGAGGAGCTGCCGGTCGATTTCAGGGGACGGGCGATTTATTATGTTGGCCCGGTCGATCCGGTGATGGGCGAGGTTGTCGGCCCTGCCGGACCCACCACCGCGACGCGGATGGACAAGTTTACCGACATGATGTGCGACCTTGGCCTGCTCGCCATGATTGGCAAGGCAGAGCGCGGGCAAGGCGCGGTCGACGTTATCGCCAAGCACAAGGTCGCCTATCTGATGGCGGTCGGCGGGGCCGCCTATCTGGTCGCGCGGGCGATCAAGGGGTCCAAGGTGGTCGGCTTTGCCGATCTGGGCATGGAAGCCATCTATGAATTCACCGTCGAGGATATGCCGGTCACCGTCGCCGTCGACAGCGAAGGCAATAATGTCCACAAACTGGCGCCGCTGGTGTGGAAAGAGCGGATTGCGAGGGAAGGACTGCTGGAGAAGGCATAGGGAGAAATCTTTGTAATGCTCAGGCGGTTCCGGAGTGCTTTTGGCCAGAAGATTGAATTCGAGACTCAATTGGGCCGTGAAAAGTGCAAGCAACTTTTGAATACCCGTTTTAAGAAAAGTCAGAAAGCAATTCACCATTCTATTTTATCATGCATTTTCACGGGTAACCTTGCCTGGATAACGGTAGCTTATTCAGACTGGTTTACACAAAAAGCGGAACCAAAAATGGTTTTGTATTTGCATGAAACTGCATCGGGAACACGATTGTCAGGATGGTTGACGCCGGGTTTCGGCACTGGATGGAAAATGGTCGGCTGGTTTGTAACGTTGGCGTGGTTTATTGTTTGGGTTACTGGTAAATTGGTAGAATCGCCACCAGAAAATATAGCTTCGCCATCCACTCTATTGTTTGCAAAATTTCTTATCACAACTTTAGGATTTGGAATTATAATTATACCTTTTATTTTTTATGATAACAAAGTGGAAAAGCAGAAAAAGCTTGCGGATAAGATTTGTAAAATTTTGCGAGCTGAAATGACGAGCACTTTCAATAATTTTGAGAATTAAATTAGAGGAAGAATCCCCCGTCATTCCCAATGGCGGATTGCTGAACAGGCCATTCGGCTCCGGCAACAGCGGGCGTATTGGGTTGATTGTCGTTGACGCCCACAAAATCGGTTGCGGTCAGCGCGGGGGTCCCGTTCAACCTCAGCACGATGTCCGCCAACCCATCGCCATTGGTATCGCCTTCGACGAAACTATTGCCCGCCGCGATCACAACACGCAATTCGCCTGCAGTCCCGCTAAATGCACCCGATGCAATCCATTCAAAGCTCTGGTTACCCGCCACATTGCTGTTGGCGTCGATAAAGCTGATATAGATGCGCTCGTTTTGTGCACGATCAAAATCTGTGATGATATCGGCAGTTGAGCGGCTGTTCGACAAATCGCTTTGGCCGAAATAAAATATATCCCTGTCGTCGCCGCCGGTCAGGATATCTTTGCCCGCGCCGCCGACGATCGCATCTGCCCCATCACCGCCAGAAATTTGATCGCTCCCGGCGCTTCCCCGCAATATATCGTTGCCCGCCAACCCGGAAAGCACGTCATCACCCGCCGTCCCGGTGATCGTATTATCCAGAACATTGCCGGTGCCGACCCGTGCGCCAGCGGCCAGGGTCAGGTTTTCGACATCGGCGGCTAGCGTATAGTCGATCAGGCTGGTCACACTGTCGGTACCTTCAAACGCGTTTTCGACAATCTGGTCGCCGGTTTCGCGAATGGTGTAGCGATCATCGCCAATGCCGCCCGCCATAAAGTCGTTGCCAGCGGCGCCATCGAGAATGTCATTGCCGCTATCGCCAAAAATCACATCATTGCCCAAATCGCCGTTAATCCGGTCATTGCCGTCGCCGCCTTCGAAGCGGTCGTTGCCCGAGCTGCCCTGAAGCGTGTCGGCGAAGGCGGAACCAATGACGCCTTCGATGCCGATCAAGGTATCAACCCCGCCGCCCAACGTATTTTGGGACACGCCTTGCTGTGATAAAAATATCCGAATTGCGGCTGTCGCATCGGCATAGCTCGCCATATCGGTACCCGCGCCGCCGTTGACAATGTCATTGCCCGCGCCGCCGAAAAGCGCGTCATTGCCATCGTCACCCATTAGAGTGTCATTGCCCGATCCGCCGGAAACAGTATCATTGTTGAGACCACCAGACAGCGTATCCACGCCGTCCCCGCCGATCAGCACATCGTCGCCGTTTTCGCCAAACAACAGGTCATCGCCCTCCCGGCCCTCCAGCCGGTCATTGCCGGTCCCGCCGCGAAAATTATTGGCACTGGCATTGCCGAGCAGCGTGTCGTTTCCGCCACCGCCGCCAAAATACACCGATCCTTCGATCTGGAATCCGCCGCCAAAGCCGGAATTCAGGTCGAAGGTTTCTCCGGCATTGGTGCCGACCATGCCAACATCGCTAAATCCGCCATCCGACAAGAGTTCGATCGAAGCGCCAGCAATGTCGCTGAACAACGGATTTGCGCGCCATTGGCGCTGGCCCGCAACGTGTCAAAGCCAATACCGCCGGTTATCGTGTCATCGTTAAAGCCCGCGCCAAACAGGATGATGTCATCCCCTGCGCCCGCGAAAATATTGTCGCTGCCCGCGCCGCCGTTCAATATGTCATTGCCATCGCCGCCGCCGACCTGGTCATTACCGGCCCCGCCGTCGATCTGATCATCACCATTGTCGCCGTTCAGGAGATCATTGCCGTTCTGGCCAAATATCTGGTCATTGCCGCCATTGCCGGTGACATTGTCGTTGCCCGTACCGCCGAACAGCACATCGTCCTGTCCATCCGAAAAGGCAAAGCGGTCGCCGATAATGACGTCGTCGCCCGAACCGCCATTGATCCGGTCCAAGCCATAATAGCCTTCGATCCGGTCATTGCCCGCCCCGCCCGTCAGGAAATCATCGCCGGACAACCCTAGTAAATTGAAGGTGGTGGTGGTGCCTTCCCCGATGATCACCCGGTTATTGCCATTGCCGAGCGACAGTTCGTAGCTTTCGAACGCAGTGAAGCTGAAAGCCGCGCCGCCGATCAAAATGCTGCCGCCGGTCCAGAATGTGCTGAAATTGATATCCAGCGCGCCACTCTCGCCGCCATCCGGGCCAATGATGATGCGGTCAATTCCCGCGCCGCCGTTGACCGAATCTCCAGCGGAAGCGCTCAGATAGACGATATCGTCTCCCGCGCCAGCGATGATGATATCGGTACCTGTTCCGCTGAAAATCTCGTCATTGCCATTGCCGCCTTCCAGACGGTCATTGCCTGCGCCGCCGACAAGGCTGTCATCGTCGTCGCCGCCCAGCAGCCGGTCGTTGCCATTGCCGCCATTCAGTTGGTCGAAACCGCCCAGCGATGTCAAAATGTCATTGCCATCCCCGCCATCGAGCACATCATCGCTTTCACCGCTGGTCAAAACGTCATTGCCTTCGTATCCGTTAAGGGCAATGTTGAAGGTGAAGGTTGCGCCATAGAATATATTGTCATTGCCCCGGCTGCCATCGACAAACTGCACATCTTCGATATTGGTCGACAGGCGGCCACCCAAAGTGAAGCTGTTGGTTGTGGCAAAGGATTCCAAATTAATCTGGATACCGCCGGTGGAATTGCGCATCGCCGTGGTAAATTCGACGATATCATAACCATCGCCGCCATCGATCTGGTCATTGGTGTCATCCAGCTGGATCCAGTCATTGCCCGCGCCAGCATTGATCGTGTCGGCGCCCGGTCCTCCGCCAATGAAGTCGTCGCCGTCGCCCGCATCAATCTGGTCATCGCCAGCGCCGCCGGATATTTCATCCCGGTCACTCCCGCCGATCAGGACATCATTGCCGCCGCCGCCGTCAAGAACGTCTTCCCCAACGCCGCCATCCAGTTGGTCAGCGCCGTTATTTCCGCGCAGGTCATCACCACCACCGAGACCGGTCAAGATATCGTCGCCCTGCGTTCCGATCAACAGGTCGCTTGCCGCTGTGCCAGTCAGAACCACCCCCGGCGGCGGCGGCGCATCAATGTCATAGCCAAAGTTGAAATCGGTGAACGCCGCCACGTTGGTGTTCTGGAAGACCGCGATGGTGAAAAAATTATTGCCGTCGCCAAAAGTGCTGAATTGCAATTCGACATTAGAGCCGTTCTGAACGAGCCGCGCCCAGCTTTGGCCTGCAAAAGGGTTGAAGCCGGGCAGATCAAATTCCGCCAATAGTCCGGCGAATGAGGTGAAATCCAGACGGTCGCCGCTGTTGCCCGGCGTAAAATCGGTGATGATCAGGGTTCCTTGGTACGACCTGGAATAATAATAATCGTTGGCCAACTGGATGATATCCTGGCCGGCTCCGGTCGTGATTGTAACGCTGCCGTTGCTGGCCGCCCCGCGCAATTCGAGCAAATCGTTGCCGGAGCCCAGATTGATGACTGCCGTTACCGATCCTTGTCCCTGAGCATAGCCAGAGAAGTTGACCCGGTCATTTCCGGAACCGCCGAAAATGCGGTCGATATAACTGGCCGTTCCGGAAGAACTGACTGTTATCACATCATCGCCATTTTCACCATAAAGTGTATCGCCTCGCGCCGTTAGACTTTCTCGCGAGGTGATCGTGTCATTGCCATCGCCGCCATATATAATGTCGCTGCCCGCTCCTCCGTTGACGATGTCATCGCCCGCCAGTGCGTTAATGGTATTGTTGCCCAAAGTTCCAAACAGCAAATCCACGTCTGCCGTGCCGTTGATGGTGCTGGCCGGGACTTGAGTTCCGTTGAGCGGAATGCCGCCAATATTATGCGCGGTAAGCTGTGCTTTATTGACATTTACCAGCCGCACAAGATCGATAATATCCCCGGCACTGCTGTTATTCCCATTATAGCCAAACCGGATGATGGTGTCCGCACCGACCTGATCAATACGGATCAGGCCAGCGGTAATCGGGTTGGTTACCCCGTCCCACGCATCGCCCAGCCGCTGGAATAGAACCGCATTCACATCGATCACGTCGCCCGCGTTTCCGGCCTGAAAGTCGGTCACAACAAAGTTGGTGCTGAAATCCACCGTCGAATAAAAATTGCTTAGGATCAGCCGGTCGCTGCCCGCACCCATGGTGATCGTCGCGCCCTGTTGTGCTGTAACGATAGACAG
>JBGSLY010000145.1:0-4493 GCA_041740435.1 Parasphingorhabdus sp. | reverse complement strand
TTATGCGCGCGGCGGCGATGACTTTATCAGGGGCGGCGGCGGCATAAACAATATCTATGGCGAAGGCGGCAACGATATTTTGTTTGGCGGCAGTAGTTTTGACATTTTGGATGGCCAGGAAGGCGATGATGAACTGAATGGACTGGCGGGCCATGACGGTTTGAGAGGCGGTAATGGCAACGACATTCTGATCGGCGGTTTGGGCAATGACAGTCTGAACGGCAATGCCGGTAACGATGATCTGGACGGCGGATCGGGCGATGACCTGCTGGAAGATGACGCGGGAGATGATTCTATGCGTGGCGGTTCGGGAAACGATGTGCTGCGTATTGGGGCCGGCAACAAATTTGCGGACGGCGGAGAAGATAATGACTTGTTGATCCTGATCGATTCCGGAACGGGAACCGTTACGGGCGGAAATGGCGTCAATCAGCTTTCCCTGAATTTCGCAAATGCGGCCCAAGGCGTGAATACTGACCTGTCTTCTCTCTGGGTTTCCGGATCGGCGAACGTGGTTGGATTTTCGGTAAGCGATATCTTCAATCTCTCCACATTTAATTTTGGTAGCGCGCACAATGATCGGATCAGGATCGGCGACACCTATGGTGAACAGGTCTTTCTGTATGGGTATGGCGGCGACGATGTTCTGTTTGGGGCTAGCGTTAATGATCGGCTCTATGGAAACTCTGGCGAAGACAGGATTTACGGTCGATTAGGCGACGATGATATCTACGGACAGCAAGGCAACGACATTCTTTACGGTGACGAAGGGGTCGATACACTGCTTGGCGGGGACGGCGATGATATTGCCTATGGCGGCATCGGCGAAGATTTCCTGTTAGGCGGATTCGGAGCAGACATACTCTTTGGTCAGGCGGGAGCAGACCGTTTGCTCGGCGGCGACAATGCCGATTTCCTGGATGGGGGCGCGGCGGCAGATGTTTTGAGTGGCGGTGGAGGCGAGGATGTGTTGGTCGGCGGACGCGGAAATGATGTAATGACCGGCGGCGATGCAGCGGATAGCTTTCGCTTTTCTGGCGATGATTTGGTCGGCTCCAACAATGAACGAAGCAACAGTATCAATGATTTTGATGCGGTCGAGGGTGATCTTATCGACCTTAGTCGGATTGACGCGATTGCGGGTGGTGATGACGACGGATTCACCTTTATCGGAACCGAATCGTTTAACGGCGTCGCTGGCGAGCTTCGTTACACAGTAATTGAAGGCGAACTCGTCGTCGTCACCGGCGATGTCGATGGGGACGGACTGGCCGATTTTAGCATTCGTTTAAATGACGTAACATCGGCCAGCGAAACCGATTTTATACTTTAGGCCAATCGGTCGACGCAAGCCAATCAGCCGCCGGGAATTTTCGCCCGGCGGTTGAATGGATTAGGCAGCAATTTTCGGCGCACTGTCGCGGACGTTTTGATCAACGTGCTCTTCGAACTGTGCAAAATTGTCGATGAACAATTGCACCAGCTTTTGCGCCGTTGCATCAAAGGCCGCTTTGTCCGACCAGGTGTCGCGCGGGTTCAAAATCCCTGCATCAACGCCGGGCACAGAGACCGGCACTTCAAAACCAAAATTGGGATCGGTCCGGAATTCGGCGGAATTCAGGCTGCCGTCCAAGGCGGCGTTGAGCAGCGCACGGGTCGCCTTGATCGGCATCCGGCTGCCCGTGCCATATTTGCCGCCAGTCCAACCGGTGTTAACCAGCCAGCATTTGACTCCGCCCTTGGCAATGCGCTCTTTTAGCAGATTGCCGTAAACACTGGGGTGACGCGGCATGAAGGGCGCACCGAAACAGGTGGAGAAGGTTGCTTCCGGCTCGGTCACGCCGATCTCGGTCCCGGCAACCTTGGCGGTATAACCCGAAAGGAAGTGGTACATCGCCTGTTCCGGGGTCAACCGCGAAATCGGAGGCAGCACGCCGAAGGCATCGGCGGTCAGCATGATGATGTTTTTCGGCACCGGCCCCATATTGTGCTCCGAACAATTGGGGATAAAGTCGATCGGATAAGCACCGCGGGTGTTTTCCGCCTTGCTGTTGTCATCAAGGTCGAGCTCGCGCGTTGCCTCGTCCATCACGACGTTTTCCAGCACCGTTCCAAAGCGGCGGGTTACCGCATAAATTTCCGGTTCCGCCTCTTCGGACAAGCGGATCATCTTGGCATAACAGCCGCCTTCGAAATTGAACACGGCGGTGTCGGACCAGCCATGTTCGTCATCACCGATCAGGGTGCGACTGGCATCGGCCGACAGGGTGGTTTTGCCTGTGCCGGACAGGCCAAAGAACACCGCTGTGTCGCCATCGGGACCGATATTGGCCGAACAATGCATCGGCATAACGCTGTCCACCGGCAGCAGATAGTTGGGCAAGCCAAAGACCGACTTTTTCATTTCACCGGCATAGGCGGTGCCGCCGATCAGGATCAGCTTTTCACTAAGATTGATAGCAATCACCGTTTCGCTGCGACAGCCATGGCGGGTGGGGTCGGCGCGGAACGAAGGCAGGTCGATGATGGTATATTCCGGCACAAACGCTGCCAATTCAGCCGCCTCGGGCCGCACCAGCATCGTGCGGATGAACAAATTATGCCACGCGAGTTCATTGACCACGCGAACATTGACGCGGTGTTCGGCCTGCGATCCACCAAACAGGTCGGCGACAAACAACGTGTCCTTCTTGGCAAGCTCCGCCAGAAAATCGGCTTTCAGCGCAGCAAAATGCTCCGGCGACATGTCTTTGTTGGTCTTGCCCCACCATACGGTGTTTTCGGTTTCTGCATCGCGGACAATGAATTTATCATTGGCTGAACGACCGGTGTGGCTTCCGGTTTCGACGACCAAAGGGCCGTCTTTGGCCAATTTTCCCTCTCCGCGCGACACCGCTGCTTCGACCAACGGGGCCGTGCCCAAATTCCAATGGATCGCTGCATTCGTATGCAATTGTTGGTCTGAAAGCGAAACGGGAGAGGTTTGTGTCACGTCATTGTCCTTTAGAAGCCGGTGATTGGGCGCAGGCGCCGTTCATCAAAAGTGCCCGCCGCTTATCGAAGCTAATCGAGTCGGTCAAACATCTTGGCGATTTTTATCACATATCCGTCAAAAAAATTGTATGATTCAGCCAAAGCGAAACTTTCCGGTGATCCGGTGCCATTCTTGTCAGACGGCTTTGCATCGACTAAGTCAGCCCGATCTGATCATCGGAAGCAACGTACCGCTATGAGTGCCAATATCGCGCTGGTCGATGATGACCGCAACATTCTGACCTCCGTGTCGATTGCCATGCAGGCGGAGGGGTTCATCACCCGCGTCTATTCGGACAGCGAAGCGGCGCTGCACGCCATATTGGACAATCCGCCCGATATCGCGATTTTCGATATTAAGATGCCCAAGATTGATGGACTGGAGCTGCTGCGCCGCGTTCGGGAGAAAAGCAGTGTGCCGGTGATTTTCCTTACATCGAAGGACGAGGAGCTTGATGAAGCGCTCGGCCTAGCGATGGGTGCGGACGATTATATCAAAAAGCCGTTTTCGCAGCGCTTGCTGGTGGCGCGGGTCAAATCGATCCTTCGGCGAACCGAACTCCTCCGCAAATTCGAACAATCGCAGGATACAGAGGCAGCCGATCCCTTGGTGCGTGGTGATCTGGAGATGGATCCGGCCCGGCACCTGGTGCGCTGGAAGGGGCTGCCGGTCACCCTAACCGTGACCGAATTCATGATATTGGAAGCCCTTGCCACCCGGCCCGGTGTTGTCAAAAGCCGCAACCAGTTGATGGACTCGGCCTATCAAGACGACGTCTATGTC
Organism: Parasphingorhabdus sp.; assembly: GCA_041740435.1. Taxonomy (GTDB): domain Bacteria; phylum Pseudomonadota; class Alphaproteobacteria; order Sphingomonadales; family Sphingomonadaceae; genus Parasphingorhabdus. Next base: position 676 of record JBGSLY010000145.1, on the reverse strand, counting down.
GACGACCGAACCATCGACAGCCATATCAAACGGCTGCGGCGCAAGTTTCGCGAGGTAGACCTCGAATTTGACGCCATCGATACCTTATATGGAGCGGGCTATCGCTACTCCGGCGAATGATCTGACTGTGAGCTTTACCGCGCGCATGTCGCTGACCAGCCGCATTTTGGCGGTCAATGTCTTTGTACTGGCCCTGCTTGCCGGGTCGCTATTCTATCTCAACAACTATCGCAACAGCCTGACCGCCGAACGCCTCTCCCGCGCGGAGACAGAGCTTGCAATCATCGCGGCAACTTTCCCGAGAATCGAGACCGAAAACCGGCAGCAATGGCTGATGGCGATAGGTCGGACAACCAGCAGTCGCTACCGGATTTATACCATCAATGGCGACAAAGCCTTCGACAGCAACTCCGGGGTTGGCGCCCGTTTGCCCTATACCTTGCGCGATCCCGATGCCGAGCCATTTCGCAAAGACATTGCGCGGATGCTGGACCGCTTCGTCGAGTTTGCCGTCAGTTCGCCATCGGTGGAGGAGTTTTCTGAGCCTGAGAACGATCGGCTGGAACATTGGCCGGAGGCGGTTGCGGCTGGAAAGAAGCGCGCGCCAGTGTCACGGTTGCGCTTTGCGCCGGACCGGACACCCATGCTGAATGTGGCGACCCCCCTGCCCAGACAA
>JBGSLY010000144.1:0-2851 GCA_041740435.1 Parasphingorhabdus sp. | reverse complement strand
GCGCCGCCTGCAACCCGGCGCGAAACTGGGCCTCTCGGGCCGGGGACAGCGATGCGCGCTCGATCACCCCAGCCCCGCCATGAATCACCAACGACCAATGGGCAGGCGATGGCGGCGTTTCGGCTTGTGCCAGCGAAGCGGAAAAAAACACAGCAAGGGCGAGCGATAGGCGAAATTTGATCATGGATTTTGGTGTCCCGGTTGGTATGCGGCATTGGTGACGGATTTTTATGCGAAGGGAAAGACCGCAAATGCCAGACCAAGCAACTGGAACCAGCCCCGTCCTATACCGTGACGTGAACGCGGATGATACCGCCGCGTTGGCCGCGCTTGGCCGGGAGAGTTTTTGCGACGCCTTTGCCCATCTCTATTCGGCGGAAAATTTGAACCTGTTCCTAGACCGGGTCTATACATCAGAGGCCATTGCCGCCGAAATCGCCAATCCACAGCGGCTATACCGGATCGCGGAAATGGACGGCGCACTGGTCGGCTATTGCAAGCTGGCCTTGGCGACGGGGTTCGAGCACGATCTGGGGACCCGGCGCGTGCTCGACCTGTCGCAGCTCTATATGCGCGGGGACATGACTGGTAAGGGATTGGGCGATACGCTGACCCGCTGGGCCATCGCCGAAGCGCGCGCGCGCGGATATGACGATATCCTGCTGTCGGTCTATTCGGAAAATTACGGGGCGCAACGGTTTTATGCGCGGCATGGCTTCACCAAATATGCCGATACCTTTTTCATGGTCGGCAACCACCGCGATGAGGAGTTTTTGTATCGGTTGGCGCTGACATAATGCTGTAGCAAAATCCTCCCCGAGCTTGTCTCGGGGAGGTGTCGCGCCGCAGGCGTGACGGAGGGGCAACCCGGTTGGCCCCTCCACCACTCGCTTCGCGAGCGGTCCCCCTCCCAGAGACAGACTCGGGGAGGATCATCGTTTGATAACCGGTCTGCATTGCCCCATTGCCCCCGCGCCGCGCCGCCGGTATAGCAGCCCTATGTCCTCGATACGCCCTTGGCGCGACATTGCGCGCCGTTCGTCCCGCCAGATCATGGTTGGTTCCGTTCCCGTTGGCGGTGATGCGCCGATCACTGTGCAGACCATGACCAACACCCTGACCAGCGACGCCAAGGCGACGATTGACCAGATCCGCCGATGCGAAGAGGCGGGGGCCGATATCATTCGCGTCTCCTGTCCCGACGAAGACTCGACCAAGGCGCTCAAACAGATCGTCCGCGCCGCGCGCGTCCCCATCGTGGCCGATATCCATTTCCACTATAAACGCGCGCTGGAAGCCGCCGACGCGGGCGCGGCATGCCTTCGCATCAACCCCGGCAATATTGGCAGCGAGGCGCGGGTGAAGGAAGTTGTCGACGCGGCCAAGGCCAATGGCTGCGCGATCCGGATCGGCGTCAATGCCGGATCGCTTGAAAGAGACCTGCTGGAAAAATATGGCGAGCCGTGTCCGGAGGCTTTGGTCGAAAGCGCGCTCGACCATATCAAGCTGCTGCAGGATCAGGATTTCCACGAATATAAAGTTGCCGTCAAGGCGTCGGATGTGTTTCTGGCGGTGTCCGCCTATATGGGGCTGGCCGACGCGGTCGATTGTCCGCTGCACCTGGGGATTACCGAGGCTGGCGGCCTGATCGGCGGGACGGTCAAATCGGCAATCGGCATCGGCAACCTGCTCTGGGCCGGGATCGGCGATACGATCCGGGTCAGCCTGTCGGCGGAGCCCGAAGAAGAAGTGCGGGTTGGCTATGAAATCCTGAAATCGCTGGGTCTCAGGACCCGCGGCGTCCGGGTGGTCTCCTGCCCGTCGTGCGCGCGCCAGGGTTTTGATGTGATCCGCACGGTGCAGGCGCTCGAAGATGCGCTCAGTCATATCAAGACCCCGATGTCGCTCTCCGTTCTGGGCTGCGTCGTCAACGGCCCCGGCGAAGCGCGCGAAACCGATATCGGCATCACCGGCGGCGGCAACGGCAAGCATATGGTCTACCTCTCCGGCGTCACCGACCATCATGTCGCCAGCGCCGATATGATCGGACATATCGTCAGTCTGGTCGAAGCCAAGGCAGCGGAGATCGACGCCGGAGCGAGCCAGAGCATGGACGTGACGCACGGGAAAGCGGCCTAACGCGATAGGCTAAGCTCCGTTCGCAATGACGGCATGAGTTCGGTCATATCACCCTCAATGAAAATCCCTCGATTTCGGTAATATCCGCACATTGCGCGGATGGCCGCGAGTGGGTGCCGGGGCTTCCCGCCGGGCCGCTTGCCGGTCCTCGCTGCGATACACCGGACGATTGACTTCATCGGCACGTGCCAAAGGAGGGGCCAAAGGCGGGGTATCTCGGGCGGTAATATCGCCCAGCATAGGGGTCGCATCCTCTATGCTGCTGACCATCAGGTGGACGACGCCCTCGCGGCTGCGCTGGACCTCGCCGCTGGCGATCATCAGCCGAGCGGCCATCACCGCACGGCGCATTTTTTCAAACCGGCTGGCCCAAAGGAGCAGGTTGCTGACCCCGGTTTCGTCCTCCAGTGTGATGAAAATCGCATTGCCCTTGCCCGGCCGCTGGCGGATCAGCACTACTCCGGCGACGCGTTGGAACGATCCGTTTTTGGCGGCGGACAGTTCGGCACAGTTCAATATTCCGTCGCGGCGCAGGCTTTCGCGCAAGAATTCCAGCGGATGACCTTTTAGCGACAAGCGCACGCTTTGATAATCGGCCACCACATGCTCGCCCTTGGTCATCGCGGGCAGGCGGGCATCCTCTTCCGCGCCCAGCTCGCGGGCATCGGCGGCAGCGAACAGCGGCAGGCTGTCCGTTGGGGTCCGCCGCACC
>JBGSLY010000143.1:0-2475 GCA_041740435.1 Parasphingorhabdus sp. | reverse complement strand
TCTTTCCGGGGCGGGATTTAAATTCAATTCCGACGCGCGATTGCAGGCTTTCATAGGTGTTGCGGTCGATCAGCAGGGCTGGACCTCCGCCCACTTCAGCCACCGGATCAAAATTGACCCGGGCATAGCGCAGGTCCACACCGGGGGAGACGAGGCCGCCACCGGTATCGGTTTCATGGCTGATGCCGATTTCACCAGCATAAGACATGCTGTTGTCACTGGACGTCAGGGCGAACGCGGTCGCGCCCAATGCCACATTACGCTCGGTCTGGGCCTTATAGCTACCGACACTCAACTGGCCATCAAAGATGAAGTTGGAAGCGGAGCGCATCTGGCCATAGATGGTGCCCATGATCATCCGACCGCTCGCCGAATTGTTCAGAGCTGCATCGGCATCGACATCGGAATAATAGATACCGCCGCCGACCATGCTGTTTTCGCCGAGATAATATTCGACGCCGCCAGCAATGTAGAAGCCGTTGAACGAATCGCTACCCGCCGTAGGCACGACCGGCATAGCGCGCGCCTTGCCATCAAGAAAACCACCGGCCAGATAGACCGCCATGTCTTCGTTGATCCCATCGGACATGGTGGTTTCGGCTGCCGAAGATGTGGCCGCTGTGACCGCCTGTCCGGTAGAAACCGCCATACCGGCCATCGAGGATGCGGCCAGGCTGAGCGGCTGCCCGATCATGGCGACAGTGCCGCCATTGCTGCTGCGGCTGGCCATCGACAGACGGTTGTTATAGAAGTTCGACACCTGCGAAACAGCGGCTTTTGCCATCGACTGGGTTGTGGTTTCCGTGGTGGGAGCCCAGCTGTCGAAAATTGCCCGGATTGTGGATGCCGCAGGTACAAAATCCAGAGTGGCATAGAGGCTGGCAAGGGCCGCATTACCGCGATTTTGGTCCATCAGATCCGCATATCCGCGCTGGACTGCCGTAGTTGGGTCGAGAGCGTTGCGATAGCGCAGCGCACGAACTTTCAGCCGCACAATGTTTGGCAAGTAAACCAATTCTGATCGGATGATTGCCGAAATGGAACTGGTGCCGGAAAATGTACCGGTCACTCCGCCTCTGGCCCGAACAATGTTATAAACGCTGACGGCATTGGATGAAAATCCGCCAATGGGATTGATAACAACCGTGCCGCCCACATTGGCCTGTCCGGTAACGAGCAGCTGATCGGAATTGCCGCTCGCACCGATGTCGATCATCAGCGTGGTTCCAGACGCAAGCACTGCATTACCGTCGATGGTCAGCGATCCTACAGTCCCGACCGCACCGGGTGCAATCATCCCGGCCACGCTGGTCAGGAAGGGTGAAGTGATCGTGCCGGTGCCTGACAATACGCCCGACATAAGGGTGTAATCCCCGACACTGGTCAAAGAGCCATCAACATTAACGCGGCCACCGGTCTGGGTAACATCGATCAAGCTGGTGAGGTCGCCCGCACCAGTGATGTTGAGACCGGCCTGTCCGCCGACGGTCAGCCGGTCTATGGTGACATCGCTGCTGAGCGTCGTGGTGCCAGCGGCGGCCAGACGAACATCATAATAGCGCGCATTGACCTGAGTCGCCGGATCGGCGCTGATGACGGGATCAACGTTATCGGGCACAAAGCCAGTCGCTCCGGGCAGACCGTTGTCGAGCGTCGCGGGCGGATTGGCCACCGGCGCCGGATCGTCATTGTGGTTCTGCGCTTCTTCTTCGGCGGTTTCCGCGCCATTGTCATGCGCCTCTTCCTCCGCCAATTCGACCGCATTGGCATGCGGCGCGTTTTCGGCAATCAGGCCACCAGCGGCGCTGATCGCTGCCGCAGCGGCAACGCTATTGGAAGCTGCGGCTGGGGCAACGGTGTCACCAGCAGCCGCTTCGGTCGATGTCGGCAAAGCCGCTTCGCCGATGCCAGAGGCGATATTCGCGCCTTCTCCGTTGCGCGATGGCGGCGTAAATTCGCCGCTCGACAGGTCCTGACAACCTTCACCGGGATTGTCGCCCTGCTGGTCGAAACAGATTTCGCCAAATTGCGGGCTATCACCCAAAATGCCCTCACCCAAAGTATCGGGGATGCCGTTGACGACATTGCCATCGGCGTCGATCACCCGATAGGCGGGGTCCAGATCGGTCTGCCAGTGATTGGCGTCTTCCCAATTGCCGTCACCTGCTTTGGCGCTGACATAACGATAGGGGTTTGCCGCAGCGATATAATCCCAGAACAGGAACAAAGGTTGGTAAAAGCTCTGCGTGCCGTAGCTGCTGAACTGCTGCGGTCCGAAGAAGCGTGAACCACCGGACAGGACGCCGATCACCAGATCTTCGGCGGCCAGAGTGTTATTTGCCGCGTCGAGGATAAGCGGACCACCCGAATCGCCGCCCGCTGTGGTGCCTTCTCCGGCCAGCGGTGCATCGCGGAACAGGTCGAAGTCAAACGGATTGGTCTCGTTCGGATCATCGAAATCAAGGCTGTAGAGTA
>JBGSLY010000142.1:0-3313 GCA_041740435.1 Parasphingorhabdus sp. | reverse complement strand
GCGCTCGCCAACCCCAGCGCGGTGGTCGCCGCCGAAATCGCTTTTGCCCAGTTGGCGCAGGAAAAGGGCCAATGGACCTCGTTCCGCGCAACCGCCGCGCCCGATGCGGTGATGTTCGTTCCAAAAATCACCAACGCTCAGGCCTGGCTAAAGGGCAAGGCCGATCCGAAGGCAGCAGTGCGCTGGCAACCCCATCGGATCGCTATGTCCTGTGATGGCCGCTTGGCGCTATCCACCGGGGCTTGGCAGGGGGAAGGCAATTCCACCGGCTTTTTTGTGACCATCTGGCGGCAGGAAGAACAGGCGAAGCGCAATGCCGACACGCTAGAGCAATGGAAATGGGTGTTCGATCATGGCGCACCGCTCGCCGCACCCTTGCCCGCGCCAGATTTTGTCGAAACCACCGTTGGCAAATGTAAGCCGCGCGCGCCCTTGCCCGTCTCGGCAGCTCCTGTCGGCGGTACGGGTGGGAGTTCGCCCGATAACAGTTTGGTCTGGAATGCCGAAGATGGACCAAATGGTGAGCAGAAGCTGACCGTGAAGCTGTGGGATGGCTCTGTCATGACCACGGTGTTGGAACGGAGCTACCTTCCGCAATGATCGAGCTGTTCATTTCGGCCTTTATCACATTTTTCGTGATTATCGACCCGCCGGGCTGTGCGCCGATTTATGCTAGCCTCACCACCGATGCAGCACCGGCGCAGCGCCGGAAAATGGCCGTTCGGGCGGTGTTTATCGCCGCGCTGATCTTGGTCGGTTTTGGTGCCTTTGGCGAAGAATTGCTGGGCGCGCTGGGAATCGCACTCGACAGTTTCCGGATCGCCGGGGGTATCATGCTGTTCATCATCGCGCTCGATATGGTGTTCGAAAAACGCACCGAAAGACGCGAAAACCGCGCCCGCGAAATCATTGAAACCCCTGAGGTTGAGGATGTGTCGGTGTTTCCGATGGCCATGCCGATGATCGCCGGACCCGGCTCCATCGCCGCGGTCATGCTGTTGATGTCGCGCAACGAGGGGCTGGACCGCTCCTTGGTGGTCATGGCGGCCTTAGGCGCGGTGCTGCTGCTGACCCTGTTGGCGCTGCTTGCGGCGGGTCCGATGATGCGTTTTCTGGGGCCAAAGATCGAATCGGTTATTACCCGGCTGCTTGGGGTGCTGCTCGGCGCGCTGGCAATCCAGTTTGTTGTGGACGGTATCAAGTCCTCATTCGGGCTCTGAAGCCCCGGCGCTGCCTAGACGCCGCGCATATTCCACCAGCATGACCGGCACACCGCCGCGCACCGGATAGGCCAGCCCGGCCGTCTCGCTGATCAATTCCTGACTATCCTGATCATAGCGCAGCGGCGTGCGGGTTACCGGGCACACCAGTCGCGCCAGCAATTCGGGATCGAGCGTGCTCATATTCGCCGGCGTCTTATTGCAGGGTAATTTGCGGATCGTCCCCGTCGCGCCGACCGAAGAATTGCAGCATCTGGATGATCAGATCAGCCCGGTTGGCCAGCCCGTCAATTTCCAGCAACGCCTGTTTCGCTGCGGCATCGAACGGGGCGATCTGGGCTATGCCGTTGACCAGCGAAGCGTCGTCCAATCGCCCAATGCTGTCCCAATCGACCGCATAACCCTGCGCCTCGGCAAATTTGCGCGATTCGATTTCCAACGAAGCCCGCTCCACGCTCGACAGCGCCTCATCCTGCTCCTGATCGGGCAGCAATTCGGCCTCGATCTGACGAAACTGGGTCGTGCAGTCGATTTCGCGCAGCACACGAAATTTGGACAGCCCTTGCAGCACAATGTTGAACCGGCCGTCATCGAGCGCCTCGACATCGATGATGCGACCCAAACAGCCGATGTCGAACAACGCGGGTGTATCGCCTGCCCCGCGCGGCTGGATCATGCCGACCTGACGATCGCGCGCCATCGCGTCATTGATTAGCGCCCGGTATCTCGGCTCAAAAATGTGCAGCGGCACATGCATGCCGGGAAACAACAGCACTCCGGTCAGCGGAAATATCGAGATACGATGACGCTCCATCATCCTATCCGAACAGCACAGCAGAGAGTTTGCGGCGTGTTGCCGCCACCCAGGGGTCAATGAGCCCGACCATTTCAAACAACGCGAGCAATTTGGCCTTGGCCGCCCCATCGGCAAAATCGCGGTCAAGCGCGATGCTGTGCAGCAAATGCGTTGCCGCTCCGTCATAATCGCCGTTACCGATCAATGCGGCGGCCAAGTCGATCCGCGCCTGGTGATCGTCGGGATCGGTGGCCACGGCGGCCTCCAGGGCATAGATGGCGCCCGGATCGGGCCGGTCGGCGGCCAACTGCAAAGCCGATTGCGCCCGCGTAATCGCGGCATTGGTCCGCGCGGTTTCGGGCAAGGCATCCAGCGCCGCCTGTGCTTCGGCAATCTGGTCTGCCGCAGCCAATGCCCGGATCAAACCGCCTTGGGCCGACAGGTTGTCGGATGCCATGTCCACGATCTGGGCAAAAATACCGACCGCGCGCGGCGCGTCCCCTTCGGCCAATACCTCTTCGCCCATGGCGAGCAACGGCTCCAGATCGGGGGCTGCTTCGCCAGCAACGACGGGAAGCTTGGCCAGCAATTGGTCCAACAGACCTTTGAGTTGGCTCTCGCTGCGCGCGTTGGTCAGGTCCGCCACTGGCTTGCCCTGAAAAATCGCATAAACCGTCGGGATCGATTGGACGCGAAACTGGCTGGCGATAAAGCCGTTCTCATCAACATTGATTTTCGCCAGCAACACGCCTTTATCAGCATAATCTGCGGCAACTTTTTCCAGTACCGGGGTCAACGCCTTGCACGGCCCGCACCATTCAGCCCAGAAATCCAGAATGACCAGCCGATCCATGCTGGGACCAACGACTTCCCGCTGGAATTCCTCCACCTCTTTTTGCTCCTGCGCGGTCAATCCCATCGTTGCCAAAATAAGCTCCTGTTTACTGCCCTATCCCGCTGCCTATCCAATCAGATCAGGCGTCCGCGAGGTTTGTTCGACCTCCATGTGGGGAAAGCAGGCAAATTTCCAACGGATTTTTTCGAAATTTATTCGCAGACACCGAAAAATTGGGGCTTGCCGGGTCCCCATCCCCATGCTAACCGCCCGCCTCACCTGCTGCATGGGCCCCTTAATTGGGTCCGCATCCAGCCGCCAGAGCGGGCGTAGCTCAGGGGTAGAGCACAACCTTGCCAAGGTTGGGGTCGAGGGTTCGAATCCCTTCGCCCGCTCCAGTTTTCTCTCAGAAAACCAATCGTTTGAACCTCGCGAAGCTCGCGAGGCACTGGTGACAACGGA
>JBGSLY010000141.1:0-5337 GCA_041740435.1 Parasphingorhabdus sp. | reverse complement strand
CCGGATCAAGGCGTATCACGCGGCGCAGCGCCCTGAAAACCGGGACTATGCCGATGCCGATGGCGTGCGGCTCGGCGCGCGCTGGAACGCGGTCGAAGCGGCAGGCATTTATGTGCCCGGCGGACGTGCCGCCTATCCCAGCAGTGTGCTGATGAACGCCATTCCCGCAAAGGTTGCGGGTGTCGAGCGTTTGGTCATGGTCACCCCGACGCCGAACGGAGAGGTTAATCCGCTGGTGCTGGCCGCCGCCGCACTGGCCGGTGTCGAAGAGGTTTGGCGGATCGGCGGCGCGCAGGCGGTGGCGGCATTGGCTTATGGTACGCAGACGATAGCGCCCGTTGACGTCGTTACCGGCCCCGGCAATGCGTGGGTGGCGGAAGCCAAAAGGCAGCTTTATGGCGTGGTCGGTATTGATATGGTGGCGGGGCCTTCAGAGATTGTGGTGATCGCGGACGGCCTGAATAACCCCGATTGGATTGCCGCCGACCTGCTTTCACAGGCTGAGCATGATCCGACCAGCCAGTCGATCCTGTTCACCGATGATGCGGACTTTGCCGAAACGGTCGCGGCGGCGGTGGAGCAGCAATTGCTGAGCCTCTCAACGCAGGCCGTTGCCCGGCAAAGCTGGAACGCCAACGGGGCGATTGTCGTTGTTGAAACGCTGGAGGACGCCATTCCCCTGTGTGACCGGTTGGCGCCGGAGCATTTGGAACTGGCTTGCGATGGTCCCCGTGCCAACCGGCTGATGGATCAGGTACGCCATGCCGGTTCGGTGTTTCTGGGCCGGATGACGCCCGAAGCGATTGGCGACTATGTGGCGGGTCCCAATCATGTGCTGCCCACCGGGCGGCGTGCGCGCTTCGCCTCTGGCCTTTCGGTGCTCGATTTCATGAAGCGCACCAGTTTTCTGTCCTGCGATGCAAAGGCGCTATCGCGGATAGGTCCGGCGGCTGTTGCGCTGGCAACGGCTGAAGGCCTCACTGCCCATGGCGAAAGCGTTGCCAAACGGCTGCGAAGCGCCGATGACCCAAGCAACATTTGATTCTGAAGGAACCGTCGATATGCCTATTTCATTCTACGAAGCCACTATCCCAACCTATTTGCAAATTCTAGGCTCGGTCAAAGCATTGGTGGTAAAGGCGGAAAAATATTGTGAGGAAACGGGAACCGACCCGGCAGAGATTATTTCGTCGCGCCTGATCGAAGATATGCAGCCTTTTGCCTATCAGGTCAAAGCAACCGCCGAGCATGCACTGGGGGCGATTGAAGGTTTGCGGGTGGGGAATTATTCACCGGAAACGGCCTTGCCACCGCAGACCTTTGCCGGATTGCACGAAAAACTCGACACGGCCATTGCCGCGCTGCAAGCAATTGACCCAGCAGAATATAACGCAATGGAAGGCGGTCCGATGCAATTCAGTTTTCGCGATACCGTCATCCCGTTCACCGCAGAAAGCTTCATGCTCAGCTTCGCCCAGCCCAATTTCTACTTCCATGCCACCACGGCTTATGACCTGCTTCGCGCAAAGGGCATCAAGATTGGCAAAATGGATTTTCTGGGCGCACTCCGCGCAACGCGGGGATAACCCGGCAGATGGCCGCCAAATCCCAATCACGCTCGGTCGCCCGTCTGGCGGCGGTGCAGGCGCTTTTCCAACTGGAGGCAGAAGGGACCGGCCTTGCCCAGTTGCTGAAGGAATTTCACGATCATCGGCTCGGCAGTGAACTCGATGATGTGCAATATGCGGAAGCGGAGCGGGATTTCTTCGATGCTATCGTCAGCTATGTTGCCCGGAACCGGGAAGCCATTGATGCGCTGATCGCGGCTCGGCTCTCGTCTGGCTGGACAATGGCTCGGCTCGACCCAACCATGCTTCAAATCCTGCGCGCAGGAGTATATGAGTTGATGCAGCGACCCGAAATCAGCGTGGCGACGATCATCAGCGAGTATCTGGATGTCGCGCATGCCTTTTTCGACCGCAAGGAAACCGGCTTCGTGAACGGTATTCTCGACCGGATTTCCGCAGAGGTGAGGGGATAGCAAAGGTTTGAACGAACAGGCTTTTATCGACCAGCTAAAAAAACTCGCGACCCATCCGGCGGCGCGCGGGCTGGTCGATGACGCCGCAGTTCTGACCATCGGTCGGCATAAAGTGGTGGTCACCCACGACATGCTGGTCGAAAACGTCCATTATCTTCCCGAAACCAAGGGCGCGGATGTCGCGTGGAAGCTGGTGGCGGTCAATATGTCCGACTTGGCGGCGAAAGGCGCGCGGCCATTAGGCGTTGTGCTGGGCTATACACTAAGTGGACGGGAAGGTTTCGAAACCTCGTTCCTGACTGGTCTTAACGATGCGCTGCAATATTATCAGGTGCCGTTGATTGGCGGAGATACGGTAAAGGCGCGGGGGCGGGGCGCACAGTGTCTGGGCCTAACCGCCATCGGTGAAACGCGCGGCTATCTGGTGCCATCGCGCGGCGACGCCAGAATTGGTCAGGATGTCTGCGTCAACGGCTCTATCGGCGATGCCTGGGCGGGCCTGTTATTGGCGGCGGGGGAAGTGGAAACACCCGATCTGGACGCTGCCGCGCATTTGCTCGCCGCCTATCATCGTCCTTGCCCCAGTATGGCGCAAGGACAAGCGCTGGCAACACTGGTCGGGGCAATGACCGATATTTCCGACGGATTGCTGCTGGATGCCAGCCGGATTGCCGATGCCAGCAAGCTGGCTATCGTCATAGAACTCGACCGGATACCGTTGTCGGCGGCGTATCAGTCCCTGTGCGGTGCCAGCCAAGAAGCACGGATTGCCGCAGCGATTGGCGGTGACGACTATCGGCTGCTCTATACCGCCGGAGCCAATGCGGTGCTTCCTGTGCCGTCAAACAAGATTGGATATTGCAAGCCGGGACACGGGGTGTCGCTATTGTTCAAGGGCAAGCCGGTACCGCTGCCTGAAAAACTGGGGTATTGGCACGGATAAAGGCTGTCATTCTTTCGTTAAATCCTGACGCACTTTGGGATCGGAGAGCAGGGCTTCGACCTTGCTGACCACATCAAAACTTTCATCGGGCAAAAATTTGATTTTTGCCGCGTATTTCAGCTTCACCCGCTTGGCGACTTCCTTTTGGAAAAAGGCGATATTGGTCCGCAGAGCTTTCAGCACAGGCTCCTCGTCCGCGCCTAGCAGCGGTTTGACGAACACAGTGGCATGACGCAGGTCGGGTGACATGCGCACTTCGGTCACGCTGACGCTGTGGCTGGACAGCACCTCATCATGAACCTCACCACGCAGCAGCAATTCAGACAGGATATGCCGCACCTGCTCGCCAACCCGCAGCAAGCGGACCGAGCGGCCTTCGGAAGAGGTGTCGTTGAATTTGGCCATGGTATTAATTGCACAAGCAACCGGAGGCGTTTCTCCAACAAGAAACGCCTGAGTTTACAACGTCCTTTCCCGCATTTCGACTTCGAAGGTTTCCAAATAGTCGCCCGGTTTGATGTCGGTATGGCTATCAAAAGTTACACCGCACTCAAGGCCTGCACGAACCTCTGGCACATCATCCTTGAAGCGGCGCAGTGAGGAAACTTTGCCGTTGTAGATGATGACATCGTCGCGGGTGATGCGGGCGGCCAAGTCCTTTTTGATATAGCCATCGACCACCAACAGACCGGCGGCTTTGCCATGTTTGCCTGCGCTGAAAACGTCCTTGACTTCGGCGCGACCAACCACGGTTTCGATCCGCTCTGGCCCCAGTTCGCCGGCCATTTCCTTGCGAATTTCGTCGGTCAGGTCATAGATGATGTCGAAATATTTCAGGCGCACGCCATCGCGCTTGGCAATGTCACGGGCCTTGGCATTGGGCCGCACGTTGAAGCCGATAATCGGCGCTTTGCTTGCGCTGGCCAAGGTTACATCGGACTCGGTGATTCCACCAACCCCGCTGTGCAAAATCCGTACCCGAATATCGTCGGTCGAGATTTTGTTGAGCGCCTGAACAATCGCCTCGGTCGATCCTTGAACATCGGCTTTGACCACCACCGGATATTCGATGGCCTTGTCGTCCTTCGCGGAGAACAGGTTTTCCAGATTGGCGGGAGCGGTCGTTGTCCGCCGGATCTTGTCCTGCTCCTGACGATAAGCAGCGACTTCGCGGGCGCGCGATTCGTTTTCAACGACGGTCAGCTTATCACCCGCCGACGGAACGCCCGACAGGCCGAGCACTTCGACCGGAACCGATGGTCCGGCTTCTTTAACCTGAACGCCCTTGTCGTTGATTAGCGCGCGGACCTTGCCGGTTTCCTTGCCGACAACGAAAATGTCGCCGCGCCGCAGGGTGCCGCGTTCAATCAGCACGGTCGCCACTGGACCGCGGCCGACATCGAGCTTGGCCTCGACCACCACCGCCTCAGCCGGACGGTCCGGATTGGCGCGCAGTTCGAGCAGTTCGGCCTGCAGATTGATCTTGTCGATCAGTTCGTCGAGGTTGATTTTCTTCAGCGCCGACACTTCCACGTCCTGCACATCGCCCGACATCGCCTCCACGACAACTTCGTGTTCGAGCAAGCGGTTGCGGATATTGTCGGGCTTGGCATCTTCCTTGTCGATTTTGTTGATCGCGACAATCATCGGGACGCCCGCCGCCTTTGTATGGCGGATCGCTTCGATGGATTGCGGCATCAGCCCGTCATCGGCGGCAACCACCAGAATGACGATATCGGTCACATTGGCGCCGCGAGCACGCATGTCGGAAAAGGCTTCATGGCCTGGTGTATCAAGGAACGTGATCCGCTCGCCCGATTTTACCGTGACCTGATAGGCGCCGATATGCTGCGTAATGCCACCCGCTTCTCCAGCCACCACATCGGTGCCGCGCAAGGCGTCGAGCAAGCTGGTTTTCCCGTGGTCGACATGGCCCATAATGGTGACCACTGGCGGACGGGGCTTTAGTGATTCCGGCGGATCCATATTTTCATCGACATTGATTTCAACGTCGGAGTCGGCAACGCGGGTAATCTTATGGCCGAATTCCTCGACCAGCAATTCTGCGGTGTCCTGATCAATACTCTGGTTGACGGTGACCATCATGTCCATGTTGAACAGGGCCTTGACCAGATCAGCACCCTTTTCGCCCATGCGTTTGGCGAGTTCTTGCACTGTGATCGCTTCAGGAACGACAACATCGCGGACCTGCTTGGCTTGCGGTTCGCGCCGATTGCCGCCCATAAGGCGCTTTTCTTTTTCCCGGGCGCGTTTGAGGGCCGCGAGCGAACGGGCGCGCGCGGCGCCATCTTCGCCCGACAGCGCGCGGTTTACGGTCAGCTTGCCCGCTTGC
>JBGSLY010000140.1:0-2912 GCA_041740435.1 Parasphingorhabdus sp. | reverse complement strand
GCAGGAAATGGCCAAAACCCATCGCCTCGACATCATCGCTTTGCCGGGACAGCCAGATGGCGCAGTGCCCTCCCCGATGGCGCTACTCTGGTTCGGCATCAAGACCGCACTGCGGCTGTTGATCGCCCCAAGATGCGACGTGGTGCACGGCGGCGATATGGCGATATGGCCATTGCTATGGATCGCAAAATTGCGCCATCCTTCGAGCAAGATCATTCTGTCCGCGCATGGATCCGACTTGAATTTTGCGACCGGCGGCGGTGTACTTGCAAAAGCTTATGCCGCATATTTATGGCTGGCCACGAAGTTACTTTCCGACGCGACGATCATCGCAAACTCGCGCTGGATTGCTGAACTGGCTGGCACATTTGGCTTTCGAAAAGTGGTCACGGTCCCGCTGGCGACCGATATCAGGGCAGAGCAGACCCCGGCGGATCACAATGGCGCGTTGCTGTTTGCCGGACGGATCATGACGGGAAAAGGGCTGCGTTTCCTGACCGACCAAGTGCTGCCGCTGATCCCCAACCCGCCGCGACTTTCGGTCGCGGGGACGATTTGGGACGAGGAGGAGGCCAAGGCCTTGCAATCACCCTTTGTCGACTATCTCGGACGGCTCGATCCGGCTACATTGGCTCAGGCTTATGGCGAAGCACTCGCGGTGCTGGTCCCCAGCCAGATTCGCGAAGGCTTTGGCCTCGTTGCGGTCGAAGCGGCAGCGTGCGGCG
Organism: Parasphingorhabdus sp.; assembly: GCA_041740435.1. GTDB lineage: Bacteria > Pseudomonadota > Alphaproteobacteria > Sphingomonadales > Sphingomonadaceae > Parasphingorhabdus. The sequence continues at coordinate 2,187 of JBGSLY010000140.1, read as the reverse complement.
GGGTGGTGATCGCCAGCAACCACTCGGGTCTTGCCGAAGCGGTTGGCGAGGACATTGGCTATCTGGCGGACAGCAAAGATCCACAGGCCTGGGCCGATAGGATCATTGCAATTCGGGACTGGTCTACGCAGCAGCGGCACCAGTTTGCCGCCTCAGCGATGCAAACCGCACAAAACCGTTACAGTTGGGACCGCGTGGCTCGCGACACCCTTGCCGCCTACACCGCGTAATAATCGCGATACCACGCCACAAACGCCCGCACCCCGTCGCGAACATCGGTTTGCGGCGCGTATCCGGTCAGTTCGCGCAAGATGGTCGCGTCGGCCCAAGTCGCCGGGACATCGCCCGGCTGCATCTCCATCATATTGCGGATCGCGGGCCGACCACATTCGGCCTCTATCGCATCGACAAAATCGGTCAGCTTGACCTTGTCGCTGTTGCCAATATTGACCACGCGATACGGCGCGACTGGCGACAGGCTGTCCCATTCGGGAATCTCCTCGGCGTCAACAGGCCGGATCGGTGGCATGTCGATCAACAGGCGAATGCCGCGCACCAGATCGCTGACATAGGTAAAGTCACGCCACATTTGTCCGTGATTATAGACATCGATCGGCGTCCCCTCCAAAATCCCCTTGGTGAATTTGAACAGCGCCATATCGGGCCGACCCCATGGTCCGTACACGGTAAAAAATCGGAACATCGTGGTGGGCAGAGTCCACAAATGCGCATAGCTGTGTGCCATTGCCTCGTTCGCCTTTTTGGTCGCGGCATAGAGCGTCATCGGCGAATCCGCTTTGTGCAATTCCGAATAGGGCATTTCGGTATTCGCGCCATAAACCGAGGATGTGGACGCCATCAACAGATGCTCTACCGCCAATTCCCGTGCGCATTCCATCAGGTTGAACGTGCCCATGACGTTCGATTCCATATAGGCACGGGGGTTTTCGATGGAGTAGCGCACCCCAGCCTGCGCCGCGAGATGGACGATGACGTCGGGAGCCTCGCGCGCCGCCAAACCGTGCAGCGCGTCAAAATCCTCCAGCCGTCCCTCAATACAAGAAAAACGTTCGTTCTGCAGCAGCATCTGGTGCCGCCGCTGTTTCAAACGGACGTCGTAGTAGTCGGTCATCGCGTCAAAGCCGACCACCGCGAAACCCTCATCGAGCAGCAATTGCGCGAGATGATAGCCGATAAATCCGGCGGACCCGGTGACCAGAACCTTTTTCATACCCGCAATGTGACCCGTAGTTGCTTAACTGGCAAGCCGCAACTGGGTGACGGCGGTCCCGTTATCGGGCTGGTCAGGCCAGATGCCGCGCACGTCATAGACCACCTTGTTTGCGCGCTCGTCGAGCGGAATCGATTTGAACATGTCGTGATCGACCAAGGTGATCGCAATCGGACAGGTTGCAATCGCTGTGTCGATGTCGATCAGCGAGGCGCCGGTCCCTTCGAACGCGGCGGGCAGTTCGGCGGCATATGGCTCGACAATGCGAATTCGCTTGCCGTAGCGGCGGGCGAGCATCGCCGCGATTTTGAGCGCAGGGCTTTCCCGGAAATCATCGATATTGGCTTTGAACGCCAGACCGAAACAGGCAACCGGTGCATTGGGCAGTTCGTCGATCAGCCGGGAAGCGCGTTCCAGCGCATAGTCCACCTTGCCGTCGTTGACTTCGCGCGCGGTGCGGATCAGCGGGCTGTGATCGGGTGCGCCGTGGATGATGAACCATGGATCGACGGCGATGCAATGCCCGCCCACACCGGGGCCGGGTTGCAGGATATTGACGCGGGGATGGCGGTTGGCGAGCCGAATGACTTCCCAGACATCGAGGTCCATCTGATCGGCGATCATCGACAATTCATTGGCAAAGGCGATGTTGACGTCGCGGTAGCTGTTTTCCACCAGCTTGGTCATTTCCGCCGCCCGTGCCGTCGTCGTCACCAGTTCACCACGAACAAACCGGCGGTAAAAGCCCAGCGCCTTGCGCGCGCATCGCGGCGTGATGCCGCCAATCGAGCGGTCGTTGCCCACTAGCTCTTCCAGAATCTTGCCGGGCAAAACCCGCTCCGGACAATAAGCAATTGCCACATCGGGGATGTCCTGTGTGAGTCCAGGAATCTTAAGATCGGGACGCAGTTTGGCGATAAGGTCGCGCATCTTTTCGGTCGTGCCAACCGGAGAGG
>JBGSLY010000139.1:0-4259 GCA_041740435.1 Parasphingorhabdus sp. | reverse complement strand
CAGTTCGGTGCTGTTGAACCGGACCACTCCCGCCAGCGTTTGGCGGTGGGTAAAGCCCGATCCGGCCTCCATCAGCCGGTCGCCATAGCGCGCCGAAACTTCGACAAAATAGCCCAGCACCGCATTGTGGCGGACTTTCAGCGCCGCGATACCCGTGGCGTTGCGGTAGCGCGCTTCCAGTTCGGCAATCGCGCGCCGCCCATCCGACCCGGCGGAGCGAAGACTGTCGAGCGCGGCGTCATAGCCCGCCGCTATATAGCCGCCCGCCGCCATGTCGGTTGGAGGAGTTTCGATGAGCGCGCGGTTCAGCAGATCGACAAGCTCACCGTGCCCGTCAAAGCTCGGCAGCAACTCGCTGAGCAACTGGGGGTGCCCCAAATCAATCGCCAAGCGTTCGCGCAGGATTCGCGCGCCAGCCAGACCATCACGAATCTGTCCCAAATCCCTGGGGCTGCCCCGCCCCGCAGAGATCCGGCCCAAAGCGCGGCCAATGTCGGGTAGCGCCTTGAGCGCATCGCGCACGCCTTCGCGAATGGCGGCGCTTTGGGCAAACCATTCGACCAGACCCAAGCGCAGGATTATCGCGCCTTCGTCCATCAACGGTGCGTTTATGTCACTGGAGAGCAGCCTAGCGCCAGCAGCGGTTACGGTGCGGTCAATGGCGTCAATTAGACTGCCCTTGCGTGTACCCGCCATGGTCTGGTCAATTTCCAGACTGACGCGGGTTGCGGCATCGATGATCAAAAACTGGCCGCTACACCGCTGCACCGGGGGTTTAAGGAACGGCATCTCGCCCCGCGATACATGCTCGACATAGGCGAGCAGCCCACCGGCGGCGGCCATTTCCGCACGGGTCAGCGAGCCCAGGCTATCGAGCGTGGCAAGGCCATAGTGATTTTTCAGCCGTGCTTCCGCCCGCGCAGAATCAAAATCCTCCTTTGTGCCCGGCGTGGCGTATGGCACATGGTCGAGAACAGAACCCACCCCGATAATCTCCGATGGCCGGATCCGCGCCAGCTCCGCCCCGATTTCCGTCGGATCCATCGCCATCACATGAAATTCGGCGGTAGAAATGTCGGCAGCGGCAAGACCAATCCGGCCCTGTACTTCGGCAAGCGCGACCAGCATATTATTGCTGCGTGCATCAAGCAGATTTTCTTCGGTCAAGGTGCCAGCGGTGACATAGCGGACAATGTCGCGGGCGACCAACGCCTTGGAGCCGCCGCGCGCCTTGGCCTCGGCGGGCGTCTCGACCTGTTCCGCAATGGCCACCTTATGTCCGGCGCGAATCAGCTTGGCGAGATAACCCTCCGCCGCGTGGACCGGTACCCCGCACATCGGGATCACTTCGCCTGCATTTTTTCCGCGGCTGGTCAGCGCAATATCGAGTGTGGCGGCGGCGGCCTTGGCATCGTCAAAGAATAGCTCAAAAAAGTCGCCCATCCGGTAGAATAGCAAACAGCCGTCCGACTTTTCTTTGAGCGCAAAATATTGCGCCATCATCGGCGTCATTATGGCCTGATTGTCCTGATTTTCCGCCGACATGGTGGCTGCGATAGCGAAAGCCGTGTAGGGACGAAAGGGCTATCGTGTTTGCTCTAAGCGACGTTGCGCTGCGTAAAGTCGTGGTGTTTCGCCTGACGGAACAATTCCCGGGTATCGTCGGCCGACATCGGGCGACCGAAGTAATAGCCCTGAATCTTGCGGCAACCCAGTTGCTGGATCATCTTGACCTCTGCTTCTGTCTCGGCGCCCTCGGCGGTGGTGGACATGCCGAGCGCATCGGCCATGGCGACCACAGCGCGGATAATGGCGAGACTTTCAGGAATCTGCTTGGCGGCACCTTGCACAAAGCTGCGATCAACCTTGATAGTGTTGAAGCGGGTCTTGCGCAGATAGCCGAGCGACGAATATCCGGTGCCGAAGTCGTCTAGCGACAGGTTGACGCCCAGCGCGATGATATTGTCGAGCACATTGGTTGCGCCCGTACCTTCACGCATAAAGATACTCTCGGTAACCTCTATTTCCAGACGATGGGCTGGTAGGCCGCTCTCTTGCAAAGCGCGGACGACCATTTCTTGAAAATTGGGATCGGTCAGCTGGTCAGCGGACACGTTGACCGCGACTTTCACCGATGGCGGCCAGTTCATGGCTTCCTTGCAAGCGGTGCGCATCACCCATGCACCGATGGGGACGATGAGCCGCGCTTCCTCTGCCAATGGAATGAATTTCACTGGCGACACTGGACCAAATTCCGGGCTGTTCCAGCGGATCAGGGCTTCAAAGCCGACCACGCCGCCGGTATCCGCACTCACCACCGGTTGGTAGTTCAAGGACATCTCGTTGTTATCCAGCGACTTGCGCAGCGCGATTTCCATCACCCGCCGCTCTTCCGCATGGACGTGCAGCTTGGGTTCGTAATTGTTATGCGCGCCGCCGCCGTCGTCCTTGGACCGGTACAGGGCAAGATCGGCGCTGCGCATCAGCATTTCCACGGTGCGCCCGTCACGCGGCCCTACCGCCGTCCCGATGCTGGCCCCGATAAACAGCGTGTGTTGATCGACTTCATAGGGCCGTGACAGGGTCTCGATAATCGCCTTGGCCAGCTTATTGATATAGCCGCTGTCGTTGGCATCTTTGATAACGATGGCAAATTCATCGCCGCCCAGCCGTCCGCACAGCTCATTCGATGACATGATCGAGCGCAATCGTTCGGATACGCGGGCCAGCAAACGGTCACCAACCGGATGGCCCAGCGTATCATTGACCGCCTTAAACCGGTCAAGGTCGATCATCATGAAGCCGCAGCGGCTGCTCCATTTTTCGGCATCTGCAATCACTTTAGCCAGAGTTTCGGTAAGCTGCAGCCGATTGGGAAGCCCGGTCAGCGTGTCGAACCGCGCCATGTGCGATATTTTTTCTGCTGATTCGCGCTGCGCGGTCACATCCGAACCGACGCCGCGAAAGCCCAGAAAAGTACCGGATTCGTCCATCTTTGGCGACGCGGACAATTCCCACCACCGCGTTTCTCCGTTGATCACCACGGGCACCAGCATATTGCTGAAGCTGTCGCGGCGCTTCAAACGCTCGGCCAAATCGTGCAGGGCGGCGGCAAATTTGCCGGTATTCCATGATTCGCCCGCCACCATTTGCAGCAAGGGCTTGCCTTCAATCTCTTCCGCAGGCCGTCCAAGCGCATGGGCAAGACGCGGTGAGACATGGGTGAATCGGCGCGATGTGTCGGTCTGCCAAAGCCAGTCGGCGCCAGTATCTTCAAATTCCCTGAGCAGCAGGCTGACGACTTCGTTTTTCTCGACCAGATTGGCCTCGGCAAGCTTGCGTTCGATATAGGCTCTCGCGTTGACAATGCACGCGCCGGTCATCAACAATCCCACCACGGCAGCCGTCAAGGCGATTTCCACCTGACCGTTCATAAACAGACTGACCGAGGTGCCGACGGTTGTTGGGAAAAGAAAGCCAATGCAACCCAAAGGCACCGAACTCATGATCATCGTCTGACCAACGGTCAGCGCTAGGATCAAGGCCCATACGACCAGCATCGAGGCGATGTCACCGGAGCGGGCAAAGATAAAGAAACCTGCCGTCCACAACGTCCCGATCACGAGCATGCGGAAGCTATAAACCGTTGTTTCGCGGGTAGTGACCTGTTTGCGGGTCCACAACGCAGCCCCCCGGGCCCGCGTATAGTTCCAGCTGTGGGCGATGATGATCGCTAAGAGCCAACCGCCCAGTAACAAAGGATTTATCGTGCCCAAATAGGTAAACACGACCGTAACGGCGCAGATGATCGGCGCAAACAGGCTGATCAACTGATAATTTTGTAGCCCCTCGAACTGCATAGCTCGGATCTGGCCCCAATCGAAATCGGTACCGTCCTTAAGCCCCAACAGCTGCTTCAGGGGAAGCTTTTCAGGCAGATCATGATGGGCGTCGTTTTGTTTCACCCATTCAAATTAGCGGGAAAGCGTTATCGAATGGTAAGCGACCCATCAATCATGTGGAGATTTGTAAAATTAATTTTGTCCGGCAATGCCAAATATGGGTTTAGTCGCCCTCACCCGGCGCTTCGGAGAAGAATTTCTCGAACTTGCCGTCCATGCCCTTAAACTCTTCAGCGTCAGCAGGAGGTTCGCGGCTGGTGGTGATATTGGGCCATTCGGAGGAAAATTTGGCATTGATTTCCAGCCATTTTTCCAAGCCGTCTTCGGTGTCGGGCAAAATGGCTTCCGCCGGGCATT
>JBGSLY010000138.1:0-2370 GCA_041740435.1 Parasphingorhabdus sp. | reverse complement strand
AAAAGCCCGCTTGGCTGGCACGTGGTGCGGGTTGTTCAGGTGAAGTCGATTAAGGCCAAATCATTGGCCGACGTCCGGACAGAAATCGTCAATATCGTGACCCGGGACAAGATCGAGCGAGCGATGGCCGACCTGACGGTGACGATCGAAGACGAGTTTGCCAATGGTTCAACGCTCAGCGAAATGGTGGCCGCACAGAAGCTGAAACTCGAATCCTCACCTCTGCTGCTGGCGGATGGTCGGGACGTTGAAAATCAAAGCTTTCAGGCCTCACCAGAATTGCTAAAAGTCTTGCAGGCGGCTTATGCTTCGACCGCTGATGACGATCCGCAATTGATCGAAATCATTCCGGGACAGCAATATGCGGTGTTCGATATCGCTGACATCGCGCCATCTGCACCGCCCCCATTGGCCAAAATCAGCGAACTGGTGAATCGCGATTACATCCTTAATACCGCTTCGTTCAAAGCCAAGGCCTATGCCGATAGTCTGGCCAAACGCATTTCCGGCGGCATGGCGATTTCAGGAGCACTGGCGCAGGGGAAGGTATCTCTGCCTCAGCAGCAGCGGATTAGCGCAACCCGCGCCGAACTCGCCAAAGGCGGAGAGAAGGTTCCTCCGCCGCTGGCCTTGATGTTCAGCATGGCCCAAAAAACCGCCAAAACATTGAAGGCACCGCAGGATCAAGGTTGGTTTGTCGTGGCACTGGACACGATAGTGCCGGGCGATGCCTCGGGCCGAAAGGAAATTGTCGAGGCGACGGCGCAGCAGTTCAAACAGGTGCTGGCGACCGAATATACCGAACAGTTTATTGCCGCGATGAAAAAGGATCTTGGGGTCAAGCGCAATGCCAGTGCCATTTCCACACTGAAGAACCAGCTGGCTGGAACGGCAAGTGCCAATTAACTGTCTTCTGCGGCCCTTATGACGGCAGTTCAAGGTATTGAGCAGGCACTGTTCGCTCTGCACGAAGGCCGGCCGGCATTGATATGGTCGAAACGGCTTGCCGACACCGAAACGCCGGTCTCCGCCGCGCTCAAACTGATGCAACCGGAACGTGGTGATTTCTTGCTCGAATCGGTCGAAGGCGGTGAAACCCGGGGGCGGCACAGCCTGATTGGCATTGCGCCTGACCTTTTGGTCCGGGCCGAGGGGCAGACTGCCAGCATAAACCGCGACTGGCTGCATGACCGTGATGCTTTTGTGGAATTGCCGGGCGACAGTCTGTCCGCCATGCGGGCGCTAGTTCAAAGCTGCCGGATGGACGTTGCCGCCGAACTACCCCGCGCTATCGCCTGTCTGGTGGGCTATTTCGGTTATGAAACCATTGGCTTGGTCGAAAATCTGCCACGAGCGCCCCAGTCTGCGCTGGTCCTACCCGACATGCTGTTTACGCGTCCGACGGTTATTGTCATTTTCGACCGGCTGAAGGACGAAATGTATCTGGTTTCCCCCGTTTGGACTGAAACCGCCGGTACACCGGAACAAAAGATCATCTTGGCTCAGGAGCGGTTGGCGGTGGCGGAGCGGAATTTGAGCCTGGCTCTACCAACAGGTACAGAGGCTTCTATCGACTCCATTCCCGAAACGCTGACTCCCATGGTGCCAGCAGAAAAATATCGCGATATGGTCCTGAAGGCGAAAGAATATATCGTTGCCGGGGATATTTTTCAGGTGGTTCTGGCACAGCGGTTTACGACGCCGTTCACCTTACCGCCACTAGAACTATATCGTGCTTTGCGGCGAATCAATCCGTCACCCTTCTTGTTTTTTCTCGATCTGCCGGGCTTTGCCTTGACGGGTTCGAGTCCGGAAATTCTGGTGCGACTGCGCGATGGCGAGGTGACGATCCGTCCCATTGCCGGGACTCGCCCCCGAGGCAAAACGGCGGCGGAGGATATCGCAAATCGCGACAGCCTGCTCGCCGACCCGAAAGAGCGCGCCGAACACTTGATGTTGCTCGATCTGGGCCGCAACGATGTCGGCCGGGTGGCCAGCGCCCATAGTGTGACCGTCACCGACAGCTATATGGTCGAATTTTACAGCCATGTGATGCACATTGTCTCCAATGTGGTCGGCCAGATCGCACCGGGCAAAGACTCGCTCGACGCGCTGTTCGCCGGGTTTCCCGCTGGAACCGTCAGCGGCGCACCAAAGGTCCGCGCCTGCGAAATCATCGCCGAACTGGAGCCGGAAACGCGCGGCGCCTATGCTGGCGGTGTCGGGTATTTTTCTCCCGATGGCAGCATGGATAGCTGTATCGTGTTGCGCACCGGTATCGTCAAAGATGGCGTACTGCATGTGCAGGCCGGTGCCGGGATCGTGACCGACAGTAACCCAGCTTATGAACAGCGGGAATGCGAGGCCAAG
>JBGSLY010000137.1:0-6813 GCA_041740435.1 Parasphingorhabdus sp. | reverse complement strand
GCTTCATCCAGATCGCCGCCATAGGTAACGATCCGCGCCACCGTGCTGGTCTTACCCGATGGCAGGATGCGTACCGCGTCGCCGGGCTTGACGCTACCCCCGGCAATCTGTCCGGAAAAGCCGCGGAAATCGAGATTGGGCCGGTTGACCCATTGCACCGGCAAACGAAATGCCTTTTCGGCACGCTCTTCGACCCGAACTTCGACGGTTTCCAGATGTTCGATCAGCGGCGCGCCGGTGTACCACGGCATATTGGGCGACGGCGCGGTGATATTGTCGCCCTTAAACCCCGAAATCGGCATGGCGGTAAATTCGGTGATGCCGATGGATTTGGCAAAAGCGCTGTAGTCGGCGACAATTTTGTCGAACACTTCCTGGCTGTAATCGACCAGGTCCATTTTGTTGACCGCCAGCACCAGATTGCGAATGCCGATCAGGTGCGCCAGATAGCTGTGCCGCCGGGTCTGGGTCAGCACGCCCTTGCGCGCGTCGATCAGGATAATGGCAAGGTCAGCGGTTGACGCGCCGGTCACCATATTGCGGGTATATTGCTCATGCCCCGGTGTATCAGCGACGATGAATTTGCGCTTTTCGGTGGTGAAAAAGCGATAGGCCACGTCGATAGTGATCCCCTGCTCGCGCTCGGCAGCCAAACCGTCGACGAGCAACGCAAAATCAATATCCTGCCCCTGCGTCCCGTGCTTGCTGCTGTCGGCCTCCAGCGCCGACAATTGATCCTCGAAAATCATCTTCGAATCATAGAGCAACCGGCCAATCAGCGTCGATTTGCCGTCATCGACGCTGCCGCACGTAATAAAGCGCAACATCGTCTTGTGCTGATGGGTGTCGAGATAGGCCTCGATATCCTCGGCAATCAGCGCGTCGGTTTCGTAGACCGGGGTTTCAGCAATCGGTGTATCGGTCATCAGAAATACCCTTCCTGCTTTTTCTTTTCCATGCCGGCCCCGCCCGCATCCTTGTCAATCGTCCGGCCCTGCCGTTCCGATGTGGTTGTCAGTAAGGTTTCCTGCACCACTTCGGTTAGCGTCGTCGCCGAACTTTCGACCGCGCCGGTCAACGGGAAGCAGCCCAAAGTGCGGAAACGGATCGAGCGTTCGGTGATTTCCGGCCTTTTGCCCATCACCTTTTCCAACCGGTCGAGATCATCGGCCATCAGCAACTGCCCGTCCCAGACAAAGGTCGGGCGCGGCGCGGCAAAATAGAGCGGCACAATCTCGATATTCTCGGCCATAATATATTGCCAGATATCAAGCTCGGTCCAGTTGCTGATCGGAAAGACGCGGATGCTCTCGCCCTTGGCCTTGCGCGTGTTGTAAAGCTTCCAAAGCTCGGGGCGCTGGTTTTTGGGGTCCCAGCCGTGGCTGGCGGTGCGGAAGGAGAATATCCGCTCCTTGGCGCGGCTCTTTTCCTCGTCGCGCCGCGCGCCGCCAAAAGCGACATCAAAGCCATAGAGGTCGAGCGCCTGCTTCAGCCCCTCGGTCTTCCACATATCGGTGTGCAGCGGGCCGTGATCGAACGGGTTGATTCCCTTCTCCTGTGCCTCTGGATTTTGATAGATCAAAAGCTCCATCCCGGCTTCGGCTGCCGCTTTCGCGCGCAGGGCGTACATATCCTGAAATTTCCAGGTGGTATCGACGTGCAGCAGCGGAAAGGGCGGAGGCGAAGGATAGAAGGCCTTTTTGGCAAGATGCAGCATCACCGCCGAATCTTTGCCCACGCTATAGAGCATTACCGGCTTTTCGCTCTCGGCAACGACTTCGCGCATGATATGGATGCTCTCGGCTTCGAGGCGCTGTAAATGGGTCAGGGTCATTGGGGGCTCATCGCTTTTGTTCGGGATTATGGTCAGGCTGCGATCCATGAGCCGGATAACGGCACTGGGGCCAATTATCAACGCCCCAGAGAAAAAGAATTTATCGCTGTGGCAATTATCACAGCTTTAGCGAAGGAGCGACGACAGAGGGCAGCTGCCAAAGCTTCAAGGCCAAAACAGTGTATTAAATTGCAAAACATAGTGCGACGAGTCGTGTTGGCGGGCAATTGGTCGCAATTGCATGGCTTGCAGCTTGATTATGTTGCACCGCCGCATTAGGCGCGGGCGCCGCTGTGCATATCGTAAGGCATGCGCAAGGTACCGCTTCAGGAAGCACGAGCGAATATTGAGATGCAGAATTGTGGCAGAAGCGGTTACTGAGGTTATGAGGGAGGCCGGTTATTTCCAGAACGGTTGAACGGCGTGCGGACACCGCTTTAGAGCATTCGAACCGGGCATTTGCTTTGGTCGGTGCGGGGTTGGTCGCTTTCGGCTGTCTGCTGGGCGGACAGGCCGACGGCCCGGCCTTGCGCGAATCGGTCGTTCTGCTGCTGGGTTTGTGGACCATTATTTTTGCCCTACGCTCCTCCATCCTGCCCCGCGAATCGCAAATTACGCGCAATCTTTTCCGGCTGATTGGCGCCGCCTTGCTGGTGATCGCGCTGTCTTTGTTGCCGCTGCCTTATTCGCTCTGGACGTCGCTAACCGGATCACAGTTCGCGCAATCTACTCTGGAAGCCGCCGGGATGGCGGGAACCTGGCGTCCCTTGTCGATGGATTGGTATGCAACGCTTGGCACCGTCATATACCTGATGCCGCCCGTCGCGGTGTTGATGCTGATGATCCGGTTGCAAGATGATGATCGGAAGCTGGTTTTGGGGATCGTGACCGCCGCAGCGCTGATTTCCATCATCCTTGGCCTAATGCAAGTGGCGTCAGGGGCGGATACCTTCTATTTATACGTCACCGCCCATGACGAAAATTCGACCGGGGTTTTTGCCAACCGAAATCATCAGGCTGACCTGACACTAATTTTCATGGTATTTGCTTGCGCCTGGTTTCGCGATTATTTTGACAATCATCGGGTGAAGTCCAGCAAGGACCGCATTCCGGTGGAAACCTGGCTGGCAATTATCGCCATAGCCGTAGCGCTCATCATGGCGAGTTTGAACCTGGTCGCTGCCGCATCGCGCACCGGTCTGGTGATGGCGGCCCCGGTGGCATTGGTTTCGCTGGGCCTGTTGGCAAAGGTTCGCAGGGGCGGAGCGGTGTTCTTCCTTGCGGTTCTGGCGGGTCTGGCCATTTTGTTTTTGTTGTCCACGCTTCGCCCCGACCTGTTTGTCGACGCTTATGCGCGATTCGACGCCGATGATGATACCCGGCTGCAGATATGGCCGACAGTGGTCGAACTGGTGCGGCAATATTTTCCGTTGGGATCGGGATTGGGCAGCTTTGTTCCGGTATTCGCGAACGCCCAGCCGCTCAGCACCGTCAACGAGCGCTTTGTCAACCATGCACACAATGACTATCTGGAGATAGCGCTGGAATTGGGCCTGCCCGGCATAGCCCTTATGGTGCTGTTTTTCGCCTGGTTCGCATGGGCGGTCTATTCCTACTACAGCGGCCGTAAGGACAGCGGGCAGCCGGTTTCGCCGTTCGCGGTCGCATCAATCACCGGAATTTTCGTGCTTTTGTTTCATTCCGCCCCCGACTATTCGCTTCGCACCACAAGCTTGGCGGTGATTTTTGCGGTTATGATCGGCTATTTGCTGCCGGTGCCGCGGCGTATGGAAACCTTGTTTTTGCGATTAAAGGCTGTAAGGCGGGCAAATGTGCGCAGGAAACGTAAATCGCTGATGTAGTGCTATAACGATTTCTATTTCGGAGAATTTTGGTGAATTTCAATGTCCGTTTAAAAAAATGGGGTGCGTTGGTTGCCGCTTTGAGTGCTTTGTCCGGGTGCGCATCCACAAAGCCGGCGGTCCCCACGATTGGTGAGGTTCAGTCTACCTTTTCAGCGCCCGCGCTGGCGTCCGTCAGTGCCGACTATACACTGGGGCCAGCCGATACGATTTCGATTCGCACGTTCAAAGAACCCGATCTGTCGTTCGATGACATGACGGTTGACGATTCGGGCCGCGTGTCTTTTCCGCTGATCGGGTCGGTCGAGGCAGAGGGAAAGACTGCTGAACAGCTTGCCCAATTTCTGGAAACGCGGCTGGGGGAACGCTATTTGCAGAATCCCGATGTGACTGTAGTCATTCGCGCCGCCAATTCCCGCAAAGTTGTGGTGGAAGGCGCGGTGACACGGCCCGGGGTATTCCCGATTTCGCGGGACACCACTTTGTTGCAAGCCATCGCGCTGGCAAGCGGGCCAACCGAAATCGCCTCACTGGATGACGTTCTCATCTTGCGCACCGTTGACGGACAAAAGATGGGAGCGCTGTTCAATCTCAACGAAATGCGGCGTGGCCTGATGGAAGATCCTGTGCTGATCGCCAATGACACGGTGGTGGTCAACTATTCCAATGGTCGCAGACTGTATCAGGATCTGTTGCGAACCACACCGCTTATCGCCGCTATTTTCCGGCCGTTAACGTCATCGGCCGCAAACTAGTCGTGCCAATGGCCTTGCAATCCCCCCTATATGTAATGCCCAAAGCGGCGCAGGTTAAAATTTTATGAATTCAACATCATCGACACTGAACGAATTGCTGGCCACTCCCGCAACGATGACGGGCGCGGCCAATCCGCCTGCCGAGGATGGCATGTTGGGGCAATTCGATTTTCGAAAACTGACGGCGGATATCGTTCGCAACAAGTGGCTGATATTAGCCACGATCATCCTGTTTGTAGTTGGTGCGGCCTTGTTAACGGCGGTCAGTGAGCCGCAGTTTTCTGCTCGCACAACGGTCCAGATTGATCCGCAGACCACAAACGTGCTGAATGTAGAGGATGTGCAGCAGGACCAGGAGGTGCGCAACAACGAACAGTTTTTACAGACCCAGGTGCAAATTTTGAAAAGCCGCTCGCTTGCCGAAGCGGTGGCGGAAGATTTGGGCTTTCTGCGCAACAACAGTTTCCTCGATACGATGCACGGCACCATTCCCAGCGATGACCTTAAGGCGGCGGCACAGTTGGTGCAGCGGCGCGAAGCGGTGGTAGAAGTATTGATTTCAAATCAGCAGATTTCTCTGCTGCCGGCATCACAGATTGCCGAGATTAGGTTTACTAGCCCTAGCGCCACGCTGTCGGCCCAAGTCGCCAATTCCTATGCCGAAAACTATATCAAGGAAAGCCTGAGCCGCCGGTTTAATGTCAGCGCCTACGCCCGCGATTTTGTGCAGGAGCAGCTGGCCGAAGCAAAAACACGGCTGGAAGAATCCGAACGCGCATTGAACGACTATTCGCGCAGCACAGGCTTGATTACCGTGAACGGCTCCAGCGAAACCGCGACCGGCAAATCATCGACCTTAACCTCTGATACTTTGGCGCAAGTCAATAAGGCACTGACCGATGCCAATGCAGAACGGATCGCAGCGGAAGAAAAATGGCTCCGTGCCAGCAAGGCTTCGATTTTTAGCCTTCCGAGCGTTTATGAAAACAGTGCGGTCAGCCAATTGTTGCAAAAGCGCGCAGCTTTGAGAGCTGAATATGCCCAGGGCGGTGAGCGCTGGAAACCCGATTATCCGGAAATGCGTTCAATTGCTTCGGAATTGGAGCAAATCGACCGCGAGCTTAACAATATTGCATCGAATATCAGGCTGTCGATTAAGGACGAATATCTGGCCGCACAAGGCAAGGAACAGGCTTTGCTCGGTGCCAAGGACAAGCTGTCGAGCCAGCAACTGGGCGAGCAAGACCTTGGGGTGCAATTTGGAATTTTGAGCCGGGAAGTCTCGACCAACCGGGCGCTTTATGATGGCCTGTTACAGCGTTTCAAGGAACTGAACGCTTCGGCCGGACTTACCGGTAACAATATTTCGATCGTTGACAAGGCCACAGCGCCGCGTTCACCCTTTTCGCCGCGTCCCCTACTCAACCTGCTGATCGGTCTGGTCATTGGCATTGTGACCGCGATGATTATCGTGTTTGCCAAGGAACAGCTGTTCGGGCGGGTTCGCACGCCAGAGGATTTGCAGAAATTCTCCAAACTCCCTTTGCTGGCAACAATCCCATATGTTGGCGAAGAAGAAATGGACACCGCGCTGCGCGACAGCAAATCGACCATATCGGAGGCCTATCACACCTTGCGCTCTGCGCTCAGCCTCAGCACCTCGCACGGTGTGCCGCGCTCGCTGTCGGTCACTAGCGGCCAAGGCAGTGAAGGGAAGTCCACGACGTCGCTCAAGGTGGCACTGGAGTTCGTCGCTTTGGGCAAATCGGTGCTGCTGGTCGATACCGATCTGCGGCGTCCATCGCTGCACAAACGGGTTAATGTGCTGAACAAAACCGGTCTCGCCGATATTCTGTCGGATCAGGCATCGTTCGATGAGTGTATCAAACAGACCGAGAAATATGCCAAGCTGGATGTTATCACCAGCGGCTCGCGACCGCCCAATCCGCCCGAATTGCTGGCTGGTGCCTCGTTCAAGGCCTTTGTCGATCAGGCAACCGAACGCTATGATCTGGTCGTACTCGACAGCCCGCCGCTGCTCGGCTTGGCGGATGCGCATGTCATCGCCTCCAGCGTCGAATCGACGATTTTCGTATTGCAATCGGGGCTCTGGGGCGGCCCACAGATCCGCAGCATGCTCAACCGGTTCCTGTCGTTCAAAAACAACGTGTCCGGTCTGGTCCTGACCAAGTTCGATGCACAGGGTGCGGGCTATTATGATTATTACGAATATTCGTATAAATATTAGGGTCGCTGGCCATGAGTGAATCGGCAACGAGGATGCAGGGCTTTCGGAACTTCTTACGAGGTCGGGGCGGGCTGATTGCAGGTATTGCGGTCTCGGTGCTGATCGCGCTGCAAG
>JBGSLY010000136.1:0-7306 GCA_041740435.1 Parasphingorhabdus sp. | reverse complement strand
GGCGGCAGAGAAAATCTCATCTATTTGCGGGAAATCCCAAGTCGACGGAGGTTGCTCACGCCACAATCGCAACTGATTGTTTAGCCGCTCTGGCATAGTTTCCGTTGATCGTTGCGCCTGCCAATAGGGCTCCTGACGCTTGCTGAGAACATAATGGAGTTTGAGGAAATCGACAATCCTCTCCCAACGATAGTGGAACAGGCTGTTAAAACGATCGGCATGAAGGTCCATGCTCTCCCGGCTTGATGGGAAATTCACGGTCAGTGCCCGCAACGACAGTTCGATTAGGACAATCGCCGATGCTTCCAACGGCTCGATAAAGCCCGCGGACAGGCCAATGGCCAGACAATTTCGATGCCAGAACTGCTCGCGATAACCGGTTGCGAAGGAGAGTCTTCGAGGACTGAGCGCGTGTCTGTCGCCTTCGGGAAAATGCTTGGCGATATAGTCGGCCAATATCCGCTCTGCTCCCGCGTCATCGGTGAAGCGCGAACTGTAAACACAGCCGATCCCCCGCCGGGTGGGCAGGGCTATGTCCCATAGCCATCCCGCCGCATGCGCCGTCCCCACGGTTTGCGACGCAATGGATCTATCTGGGCTCGTCGGCACCTGCGCCGCCAAAGCCCGGTCATTGAACGATACGTCTGACCGGTCAATCCAGCCAATTTGAAAATGCTTGCCGATCAGCAATGCCGCCTGTCCGCTGCAATCAAGGAATAGGTCTCCGGCAAGCGGATGGCTGTCGCGCAAAACCAATGCGGCGATATCGCCACTGTCTTCCGACTGCACGTCCAACACCCGATCCGCAATTCGGGTCACGCCAAGCCGCTCGGTGGCATGGCGCGCAAGTAGCGACGCGAATTTTCCGGCGTCGAGATGATAGCCGTAATTCAATGCTCCGGCATAATCGGGCATTGCCTTTTGCCGAGGCGCAAGATTACCGGCGCACACCGCCACTTGGGGTGTCATGGCATCGGCAAAGCATTTCTTTGATCCTTGCGACTGCCAAGCGCTCAACAAATCCTGCATGTCGGCATGCGGCGGCGCGGTAAAGGGGTGCAGGTAGCTATCCGAGGGACCGCCATCGACCCAACCATCAAAACGCGAACCCTGTTTGAACGAAGCATCGCATTCGCGCAGAAATTCGGCCTCCGAAATGCCGATTGTTTGCAGCGTCTCGCGCATCGTGGGCCAAGTGCCCTCGCCCACACCAATGGTCGGAATGTCGGGCGCCTCAACAAGAGTGATCGACAGGTCACGCCTTCGTGCGGCCAGCATACAAGCGGAAAGCCAGCCCGCCGTCCCGCCGCCCACTACAACCACCTTTTGAACCGATCCAGACACCATCAAGAGACCTTAGCGTTTCCGGGAAGAAAAGGAAAAAGAAAGCCGCAACGCTGGGCATTGCGGCTTTCTTGTCTGCGACCCATTAGGAGTCCCGCTATTCCACTAGAAGGAGAAGCGGACACCCGCCGCATAGCGCGCATAACCGGGGGCAGCGAAGAACACCGTTTGATCGTTACGCATATGCCCACGCCGGTCTTCATTAGTGACATTAATGCCTTCGACAAAGGCGGTCAGGCCTTTCTTGAACTCATAGCTCGCACTAACGTCAAATTGACCATAGGATTCAACATAGAACGGATCGAAGCCATAGCCGGACAGGAAACCATCACGCCAGTTATAAGCAACGCGCGCCTGCAGGCCATTCTTGTCATAATAGAGTACGGCATTAGCACTATCGCTTACACCGCTAACGGCGAATTGCGTTTCTGTGTAACGCAGCGCATTATTATACTCGGTGTCGCTGCGAACAATCGTATAGTTCAGGATTGCTCCAAATCCGGTTTCCCAAAAATTATGCTGGATAGCAAATTCCCAACCATGCAGTTTCGCGACTTGGTTACTGTTTCCAGGCTGCGTGATAGTGAAGACAACATTGGGATCGCCCGCCTGCCCGATGATGCCTGTAGGTGTCCGTACACCATTTATGGTTTCGAAGCGCACTACATCGGCATTATTTGCGGCAAGATAGCCAAGGATCGCCGCATAGCCAGGATTGCCACCCAGAGCTGTCCGCGCCGCAGCAACCGCAGCACCTTGTGCCGGGTTTGGCAGATCGAAAAGAGGTCCCTGCGTCGTTGTGTTAGCAATAAAATTGCTTACCGTCTTGTGGAAGAACCCGACCGAAATATAGCTGGCTGAATCGTAATACCATTCAGCCGACATGTCGATGTTCTTCGACTTATAGGGTAGGAGGCCTGGGTTCCCGCTGCCCGCCGTACTGCCACCGCTTGGGCGGAGCGGCTGGTTAACGGTCAGCCCCCCTTGCATGCTGGTATAATCCGGACGGGTGATGGTGTGGCTGTAGGCCGCACGCAATTTTACATCCTGAATTGGTGAAAAGTCGAAATCAACTGCGGGAAGCCAGTTTTCATATTCACCCTTCAGGGTGGTAAAATCCGGCGTACCGAAACTGATGATGCTCATTTCGTTGTCGGCCACCCATACCACGCCGTTGGGCGTTGGCGACAGTGCTGACGAGTCAATCTTGGTCTTTTCATAGCGCAAACCTAGGTTGAGATGCGCTGGGGCATCACCAAGATCAAAGCTGTGCGACGACTGGATGAACGGAGCGATAGTCTTTTCCCGAATGCGCCGATCCGTTGTGTAGGGCGCAAGACAGGCATCGGGCACAGCCGAAGCCGCGCAGATGTTCACTCGGTCCTGCAACAAACCGATCAACCCAACTGTATCAACTTGGAAATAGTTGGGTATAATATCTGCATCATTGGCACCCGACATTCCGGCAAGATTGTTCGACAGACCGGTAATGGTGTAAAGCTCATCCGGTGTATCAGCTGCCGACAGCGTACCACCCCAGGTATCGTTCTGAATATTGCCAAAGGCGGAGCGCACTTTGTTATCGGTATAGGTGATACCGAAATCGAGGCTGTCGATAAACGAAGCATCAAAATCATAGCCACCTTTCAACGAAATCTCGTTGATCCGGTCCTTCATATAGGCATTACGGAAGGCGTTACCGGCAGGGCGAATATTACCTGAGTTAATTTCACTGCCCGGAAACATATTGACCGATATGACGGGCATATCCTGGGTAAAATCAACGGACTGGCTCTCCACACCAAAAATGGCGCTGCCGACGGCGATGTTACTACCAAAAGGCGATGTTGGTTTGCTTTCGGCGGTCGAATGATGCGCATCGAGCACGAGACGCAAGCCACCTGGGCCATCCCAAGCCAAATTGCCGCCCAGCGACTTATTGATCGACCGGTTTGCTGCCACGGCGCCGGTAATCGCCAAATCTTTGCCGGGCCCGAAGGATTCAGCATAGAAATTGGGTCCTGCCGCCGGACCGTCGGTCCAGCTGCTCGACGTCTGGTTGTGGTTAAACCATACTCCGATACTGTTGGTACGGGCATCAATAGTATTCTGCGAAAAAGTATAATCGACCAGTGCCGTTAATGTATCGGTCGGCTTGGCTTGCAAGACCACTTGACCATTGATCCGCTCTCGCTCGATGTCAGTGAAATCATATCCTGCATTTTGGGTAACCTGATACACCGTATCGGGACCCGGGCGGTTTTCAGTACGATCAAAATTACCGCGCCAGTCATTGGCGTCAACGGGTAACGAACCCCAATTGTTTTCAAAACCCAGATAGCCTTCGCGCCAACCGGCATTGAATTGCGCCAGACTGGCTTTACGCTTCTGGTAAGAACCAGTGACAAGAATGCCAATCCGATCATCGGCAAAAGTTTTACTGATGATGCCCGAAACCTCGGGAGTGATTTTGGTGCCCTCGAAAGTGTGATCAAGCACGCCCTTTGCAGCAATACTACCCTGCAATCCGGGGCGATCGAGCGGACGTGGCGTTAGAATATTTATTACCGAGCCAATACCGCCGGTCGGTAATGAGGCACGTCCAGATTTGTAAACCTGCACGCCAGCCACACCTTCTGAAGCCAAGTTGGCAAAATCGAAACTACGTGAAGCCGGCGCTTCGCAACAGCTGCCAAGTCCAGAGGCAGGCATTTGGCGGCCATTGAGCAGTACCAGGTTAAAATCTGGCCCAAAACCGCGAACCGTTACGGTCGAACCTTCGCCGCTGTTTCGGTCAATCGAAACACCGGTGATGCGCTGCAACGATTCAGCAAGGTTGGTATCGGGAAACTTACCGATATCTTCAGCCGAAATGGCGTCAACAACACCCTGTGATTCGCGCTTGATGTTCATTGCCTCCTGCAAGCTGGCGCGGATACCAGTGACGACGATCATATCGTCTTCAACAGCACCGTCAACCGATGCTGGTTCTGCTTCCTGCGCCACGGCGACCTGCGCCGTGCTGGCAAGAGCAACAATGGATGCCCCGGCCATGAAGCCGACAAGCGAATGGGTCCGTTTAGTGATCATAGCAGCCTCTCCTCCCCGAATCGCCGGAATTTCGGCGATTTCGTAAAAATGTGAACGTTCACCTATTTGATAACGTTCACTTGGTCAAGAGAATGTCAAACCGATGTCGAAAAGTGTCGCGCTTGTGACATTTTCGACACAACGAGTCCCGGCGGGCCACTGCGATGCTGGGATATGAATTTGCGATTCTAAAGGCGAAGGCAACATACCGCCAATACCTCAAACATAAGGCGACACTCGATCTGCTTGAACCGGAGTGCCGCCCTATATGTTTTTAATCATTTTTTCGATCGTTAGCAGATGCCGATTGACCAAGTTTCGTTTTACCCGACAATCTCTTCCGGTGCGAAAAAGAATGCGATTTCGATCGCTGCGTTTTCATCGCTGTCCGATCCATGGACCGAGTTCGCTTCGATGCTTTCGGCGAGTTCCTTGCGGATGGTGCCGGGTTCGGCGTTGGCGGGATTGGTTGCACCCATGATGTCACGGTTGCGTTTGACCGCGTCTTCGCCTTCCAGCACCTGAACGACAACGGGGCCACTGGTCATGAAATCGCACAGTTCGCCAAAGAAAGGGCGCTCTTTGTGAACGCCATAAAAGCCTTCAGCCTGTTCGCGGGTCATTTGAATCCGCTTGGAAGCCACAACGCGCAGTCCGGCCTCTTCCAGCATTTTGGTGACCGCGCCGGTCAGGTTGCGACGGGTGGCGTCGGGCTTAATGATTGAAAACGTGCGGGTTACACCCATGATAAAGGCTCCTTATGAACAAGGTTTGTGAAGGGGATTTTGTTGTTGGGAGCGCCCATAGACGCCGTTCCTTAGGCTGGCAAGGCTTTGCCGAATGCGAGAAGAAGTTGCCTACATTCCGTTTCCGATGATCAGAGTCACGACGGTCTTTCCTGCATCATCCCCTTCTGCGGGGGTTGCGGAAACCATCATACCTTCATTCTCACCCTTTTTTGCTGCAATCTGCTTTCCGCTATTGACCGTCATTTCCGCCTCAATGCTGAAACCCTTGTCCGTTGCCGCCTTTTTATAGAAGCCGATAACCTCGTCTGGTGAACCCTTGACCATCATTGCCACCATCGCGCCGGATGAGCCATCCTTTGAATTTGCGCTGGCGTTGCTGGTAATGGTCGCGTCCGGCATGACCGGAAGGTCATAGGGCAGCTTTACATCCGATGCCGCCAGATTGCCGCCAATCGCCATATCGCCATCTTTGGTCTCGATATTGACCTGTCCGTCTTTCCCGCCTTCGGTCGTCACGGCGACCGTGTTGCCCTCGGCGTCGGTATAGGTCTTGGTGTCGCCGTCACCGCAGGATGAGAGCAAAAATGCGATTGCCACGGGCACGAAAATTCGGGTCATAACTTCTCCATCCAATTGAAAAGGCGCGACCCTTTCGCCTCCAAAGTGCAGCAAATGTTGCTGGGAATCAAGGGTTCAAGGTCCCTCTTTCCAGCGCCCGCCCTCTTGTTTCCAGTATTTGCAAGTAACGTCCGCGCGCCCGTACAGCGCGCGCCAGTTTCCCCTCGCAGTGTCAATATCCCGGGCGGTAAACAGATAGAATATCCGGTCGAAGGCGAGCGCCGCGTCATGCCACTGTCCATCCGCCAAAGCGATGAAACGGGCATGGTTGGCGTTGCGGCACTGGGCAGTTAACACTATAGGTTGCAGAGCGGCATAGTCGCTGTCGGCGGAATCATGCGCCAGAAAGCTCTCCGGCCGGTGTTGCCACAGGGCTTCGGACAGACGCTCCCGATTTACCGGATCGCCCTCGACAATCACCAGCCTTTGCCCGGCATCCAGAGTTTTCTGGGCCAAAACCGGGATCAAGCTCACCGCAGGATCACGGGTCAGATGATAGAAGTCAACTTGCATTAGCCTTCAAAATTATCGGCAACAAACCTGTCGAGCAAGCGCACGCCATAGCCTGTCGCGCCTTTGTCCCAGACCGGTCCCGGCTTATCCGCCCATACCATCCCGGCAATATCGAGATGCGCCCATTTGACGCCCTTTTCGACAAAACGCTGCAAGAACTGTGCAGCCGTAATCGACCCAGCCCCTCGAGGTCCCACGTTTTTCATGTCGGCGATCTGTGAATTGATCAGCTTGTCATAGGCAGAACTGAGCGGAAAGCGCCATAACGGATCACCCGAACCCTTGGCGGCGGAAAGTAGCTGCTCGGCGAGCCGGTCATCGTTGCTGAACATGCCGGCGTGTTCATTGCCGAGCGAAATAATCATGGCTCCGGTTAACGTGGCGAGATCAATCATGTATTCCGGCTCAAACTCCTGTTGCGTCCAGTGCATCGCGTCGCACAGCACCAGCCGCCCTTCGGCATCGGTATTGATGACTTCAATGGTCTGGCCATTGGCGCTGGTAACGATATCGCCCGGCCGCTGCGCATTTCCATCGGGCATGTTCTCAACAAGGCCGACGACGCCGATGACATGCGCCTTGGCCTTGCGCGCCGCCAGCGCGTGCATGGCGCCGGCAACGGCCCCTGCCCCGCCCATATCCCATTTCATGTCTTCCATGCCGGCAGCGGGCTTGATGCTGATGCCGCCGGTATCAAAGGTCACGCCCTTGCCGACGAACACCACCGGCTTGGCATCCTTGTTGCCGGTGCCGTTCCAGCGCATGGCCAGCAAGCGCGGCGGCCGCACCGAACCCTGGGCGACGCCGAGCAATGCTCCCATGCCAAGCGCCTGCATGGCGGGGCCATCAAGGACCGTCATTTCAATGCCAAGACGCGCCAGATCGGAGACGGCAGCGACGAAGCTTTCCGGGTAAATGATGTTGGCCGGTTCGCTGACCAGATCCCGAGTGCGGGCGACGCCGGCGGCAATGGCGGCGAGCGGCGCGTGAAC
>JBGSLY010000135.1:0-5598 GCA_041740435.1 Parasphingorhabdus sp. | reverse complement strand
GAGGAGCAAAACCTTTTCTGGGCCAGCGCACTGGAACGCGCAGGGGTACAGGTTGTTTACGGCTTTATCGAGTGGAAAACCCATGCCAAAATCTCGATGGTGGTGCGCAAGGAGCAGCAGGGTTACCGGACCTATTGCCATTTCGGAACCGGTAATTACCACCCGGTCACAGCACGGATTTACACCGATCTTAGCTTTTTTACTGCCGACCCCCGGCTGGCCAGCGATGCGGCGCATTTGTTCAATTATATCACCGGCTACGTCGAACCGGAAAAGCTGGAGCTAATTTCCATGTCCCCTCGCGATATGCGGCGGGACATTATGGCTTTGATTGAAACCGAAATCGCCAACGCGCGTCAAGGCAAACCAGCGATGATCTGGGCCAAGATGAACTCGCTGGTTGACCCTGCTTTGATCGAGCAGCTTTATATTGCCAGCAATGCCGGCGTAGAAATTGATCTGGTGGTGCGCGGCATCTGTTGTCTGCGTCCGGGCGTCACTGGCATGTCCGACAATATTCGGGTCAAATCCGTGATTGGCCGCTTTTTGGAGCACAGCCGGATTTGGGCTTTTGCCAATGGGAAGGACTTACCACATGATGGGGCGCGGCTTTATATCAGTTCCGCCGATTGGATGCCGCGCAATCTGGACCGGCGGGTGGAATATATGCTGCCCATTCTCAACAAGACGGTCCACGACCAGATTTTGGATCAGGTCATGGTCGCCAATTTGATAGACGATGAACAAAGCTGGGAATTGCAGGCAGACGGCGAGTATACCCGCATCATACCAGCTGACAGGCCTTTTAATCTGCATCAATATTTCATGACCAATCCGTCGCTGTCGGGTCGGGGTGCTGCACTGAAAAAAAGCCGGGCGGTGCCGCAACTCTCGCTTCGTCGCCGCAAGAAAAAGGTCGGGTAGTTGGTTTTTTCCTTAAGGCGTAAAACCGACGCGAGGCCGGTTGCGATCATCGATATCGGCTCCAATTCGATCCGCCTAGTGGTGTATCAGGGTCCGGGACGTATTCCGGCCATATTGTTCAATGAGAAAGTTCTGGCCGGCCTCGGCCATGGCCTTTCCGAAACGGGGAATATCAGCGACACCGCAATGGCAATTGCTTCGCAGGAATTGCGGCGGTTTGTTTCCCTATGCGGCCAGATGGATGTCGGACAAATTCATTGCTTTGCCACGGCCGCCGTTCGCGACGCGGAAAATGGTGAAGAGTTTATGGACCAAACCCGGCAGGCGGGTTTGAATCCACGGATCCTCAAGGGCGATGAAGAGGCCAAATTGGCGGCGATGGGCGTTTTGTCGGCGATTCCGGGCGCTGAGGGAATAGTTGCCGATCTGGGTGGTGGCAGTCTAGAAATGGCGCTGATTTCCGGTGGCGCAGTGCAAGAAACCTGCTCATTTCCGGTCGGAGTTTTGCGCATTCAGTCGCAACTGGAGGACAATCCGGCGAAACTGCAACGCCAGATTAGCAGCGCGATCGCAGGAGCTGACTGGACCGCGCGTACAGAAAGTATGCCGCTCTATCTGGTTGGTGGGTCGTGGCGTGCGCTCGCCCGAGTTGATATGCATGACAGCCAATATCCGTTGCCCGTCATCCACCAGTACCGGATGGCACCGACGCAAGCGGGACGGCTGGTCAATATGCTCGCCCAAATTGACAAGTCCCGGTTGAAAGCCATTCCCGGCCTTTCCGGCGGCCGCATTCCCAATCTTTATGATGCCGCCTGGTTGCTCTCCCTGTTGACTCGCATCTTGAAGCCCAGTGATCTGATTGTATCAGCCTTTGGTGTGCGTGAAGGTATCTTGTTCGACGCTTTGTCGGCCGAAGAGCGCATTGCTGACCCGCTGATCGCAGCAACGCGAGAGGCCGGTTCGGCGCAGGCGCGGTTTCCGGCCAATAGCGACCTGCTGGGAGAATGGATTGCAGGGGTTTTTGCCGGCGATCCACCGGAATGGCAGCGCATTCGGATGGCGGCATGTCATCTGGGCGATGTCGCTTGGCGCGCCAATCCCAATTTCCGGGCGGAACGCGGGCTGGAATTGGGCTTGCACGGGAATTGGGTGGGAATTTCCGGGGCTGAAAGGGAAATGCTGGGGCAGGCCCTTTTTACCAGTTTTGGCGGCGGCAATTCGGTGTTCAAGGGCGGCGGTACCTTGGCCGGTGCCGAAGCCACACAGCGCGCTATCGCCTGGGGACTCGCGATGCGGTTGGGGCAGCGATTCAGCGGCGGAACACGTAAACCGCTCGAAAACAGCCGGTTATTCGTGAAGGATGACCTTTTGGTCCTTGAGATCAACACGAATCATGCTGCTCTTTATGGCGAGACGGTTGCCCGCCGACATCGACAATTGGGCAATATGCTTGGTCTGCGCAGCAAGATGCAACTGGTCTAAATGCTATTCAGATTTTTCGGTTTGCAGCATCAGCAATTTGCCGTCGCTAACGGTAAAGCTGACCCGGCCTTCGATTAGGCTGAGCGCGTCACGGCCAAATTGTTCGTACCGCCAACCACTCAGCATATCGAGCCCTTGATGCTCCCCGCCCACCAACCGGTCGATATCGCTCGCCTTCGCGAGCAATCGGGATGCGACATTCAGCTCGGCCGAGCGGATTTTGAGCAGCAGTTTGAGGAGATCGGCGACCAGCGCGTTATCTTTGCCCCCGGTCCGACCCCGGCCACCACGATCGGGCATTTCATCCTTAGGTAGTGGCGGTGCATTTTGCAGCACCTCCATTAGCCGCCCGCCAATGTCATTGCTTTTCCAACTGTCGGACAACCCGCGAATATGGCCCAATCTGTCCTGACTTTTCGGTGGATTGGCCGCGACCTCGGCCAAGGTCTCGTCGCGCATGATCCGGCCTCTTGGCAAGTCTTTGCCTTGCGCTTCGCGCTCACGCCAAGCGGCCAAGGCTTTCAACCGGCCCAGCGCATCGGCATTGCGGCCCTGAAATTTAATGCGTTGCCAGATGGTTTCGGGATCAACGGCATAATTGGCGGGATCGGCCAGCTTTTCCATTTCATCATTGATCCACATCCCGCGCCCTTTTTCGCGCAATTTGTTCAGCATGCGCGGGAAAATGACCGCCAAATGGGTGACATCGCCAATCGCATATTCCAGCTGGCTGTCCGTCAGCGGTCGCCGCGCCCAATCGGTAAAGCGCGCGCCTTTGTCCACGTTTTTACCAAGCCAGCCGTCCACAAGATTGGCGTACCCGATCTGCTCGCTCTGTCCCAAAGCCATCGCCGCGATCTGGGTGTCAAATATGGGTTCGGGCGTTTTGCCGGTCATGTTGTGAAAAATCTCCACATCCTGTCCCCCGGCATGAAACACCTTCAGCACCTCATGATTCTCGGTCAACAATTGCAGCAAAGGCGCGAGGTCTATGCCCTTGGCCAGAGGATCAATTGCCGCGGCTTCGTTAGTGTCGGCGATCTGCACCAGACACAATTGCGGCCAATAGGTGTTTTCACGGATGAATTCAGTATCAACGGCGACAAACTCCGCCGTTGCCAGTCGGTCGCATAGGGCCGCTAGGTCTTCGCTTTTGGTGATCAGAGGATGGATTTTCATCCGCCTATCTATAACCTGAAGAACGGAGCGCGCAAATGGTATGCTGAACCGGCAGCAAAAGCATAACCTCCACAGCCGGTTCTCCGGCGATACACCTTGACAAATGGCCCGGCGCAAGCTGTTAGGCGCGGCTTAAACTTTGCCATTTTTCGTACAAAGGCCTTTTCATGCACGCCTATCGCTCGCACAATTGTTCACAGCTTCGTCTGACCGATGTCGGCGGCGATGCCCGGCTTTCAGGCTGGGTCCATCGCAAGCGCGACCACGGCAATTTGCTGTTTGTCGATCTACGCGACCATTATGGCTTGACCCAGATAGTCTGTGAAAGTGGCAGCGCCGCTTTCGCTGCGCTGGACAAATTGCGGGTGGAGTCGGTTGTCACCGTGACCGGCAAGGTTGTGGCGCGTTTGGCGGACACAATTAATGCTAACCTACCCACCGGCGAAATCGAGATAGTTGCCGAAACGGTCACTGTCCAATCGACCGCCGACGAATTGCCGCTGCCGGTATTTGGTGATCAGGAATATCCCGAAGATATTCGCCTGCGCTATCGCTTCCTCGATCTGCGTCGGGAAAAAGTACACGCCAATATGATGCTGCGGTCGCAGGTCATTGCTTCGCTGCGCCGCCGGATGGTGGAGCAGGGCTTTACCGAGTTTCAGACCCCGATCCTGACCGCCAGCAGCCCGGAAGGCGCGCGCGATTATCTGGTGCCCAGCCGCGTTCATCCCGGCAAATTCTATGCCCTGCCGCAAGCACCGCAGATGTTCAAACAACTGCTGATGGTCGCCGGGTTCGATCGCTATTTCCAGATTGCACCCTGTTTCCGCGACGAAGACGCCCGCGCCGACCGCTCTCCCGGCGAGTTTTATCAGCTCGATTTTGAGATGAGCTTTGTAACGCAAGACGATGTTTTCAATGCGATTGAACCGGTACTCGCCGGGGTATTTGCCGAATTTGCCAATGGCCGTTCAGTCACACCGGCGGGGGAGTTCGTCCGTATTCCCTATAAGGAATCGATGCTGAAATACGGCTCCGACAAGCCCGATTTGCGCAACCCGATACTCATTCATGACGTCAGCGACCATTTCAAAGGGTCGGGCTTTGGTCTGTTTGACAAGATTACCGCTTCGGGCGACGTGGTGCGCGCCTTTGTCGCGCCGGGGGCAGGCAAAAACAGCCGCAAATTCTTCGATGACATGAACGACTGGGCGAGAGGTGAAGGTTTTGCCGGCCTTGGTTATATCAATATGAAGGACGGCGAAGCTGGCGGTCCGATTGCCAAGAACCATGGGCCAGAGGGAACCGCTGCTTTGCTATCGGCCTTGGGCGCTGGTTCCGATGACGGAATTTTCTTCGCCGCTGGCAAAGAAGCACAGGCGGCGAAACTCGCTGGTCTGGCCCGCACGCGGGTGGCTGAACAGCTGAATCTGATTGAAAAGGATTGCTTCAAGTTCTGCTGGATCGTCGATTTTCCGATGTTCGAATATGATGAGGACTCCAAAAAGATCGATTTCAGCCACAACCCCTTTTCAATGCCGCAGGGGGAGATGGAGGCGCTGGAAACTATGAACCCGCTCGACATTCTGGCGTGGCAATATGACATTGTCTGCAACGGGGTCGAATTGTCGTCGGGCGCGATCCGTAACCACCGTCCGGATATAATGTACAAGGCGTTTGAGATTGCGGGCTACAGCAAGGCCGATGTCGACAGCAATTTCTCCGGCATGATCAACGCCTTCAAATTCGGCGCGCCGCCGCACGGCGGTTCGGCTCCGGGGGTTGACCGGATCGTCATGCTGATCGCTGATGAGCCAAATATCCGCGAAGTGGTCGTCTTCCCGATGAACCAAAAGGCCGAAGACCTTATGATGGGCGCCCCCAATTTGGCAACGCCGAAGCAGTTGCGCGAACTATCGATTCGGGTTGTAGAACCACCCAAAGCCGGATGAGTAACTATCCCGATCCAATCCAGCACCGATTTGATACCGGCCACGGCGAATTGTGCTG
>JBGSLY010000134.1:0-1755 GCA_041740435.1 Parasphingorhabdus sp. | reverse complement strand
TCGATGCGCAGGCGCTGCAACTCATCGGGACGGCGCAGCGGCTGGAAGGCGATTACGACGACGCCGAGCTATCGCTTAACGCCGCACACAAGCGGGCGATTGCGGTGCGCGATGGCCGGGTCATTACTATCACCCGGCTGCGGTCGCAGATTTTGAGCGATCTGGGTTTGATCGAGGAAGCGCGCGGCGATTTGGCCGATGCCGAGGCTTTTTTCCGCGGGGCCTTGGACCTGCTGGCCGTCCAATATCCGGAAACACGGGCGATGAATGGCGCGCGGGCACGACTCGCTTCCTATCTGGCGCGCCGCGGCGGCACGACCGAAGCGATGCAGCTTTATGAAACGGTCGTTGAATCCTCACTGGGGCAACGCGGAGCGATAGTCGGACTGGAAAACCAGCTCGCACCTTATTTCAGATTGCTTGCGCAAAATTCTCCTCAAAGCGCTGATAGCGCAGTGAAGTTTTTCCGCGCCTCGCAATTGCTGGTCCGTCCCGGTGTTGCCGAGACTCAAGCGGTACTGGCGCGGGAATTGAGCGGCGGCAGCGATGATTCGGCGCGCTTGTTCCGTCAATCCAACAATATTTCCCGCGAAATCGAGCGCAAACGTCTCCGTTTCGCGACCCTGTCGCGGATAGAGCAATCCGGGGCGGTGGCCGCAGAACGGAATGATTTGGCGAGCGAGATCGACCGGTTGGAAATTGAGCAACAGGCGACTTTGGCCGAATTGTCGCAATACCCGAAATACCGCGCGGTGGCCAGCAGCGCGATGACCATCGACGACCTGCGTGCTGCGTTATTGGCGGATGAGGCCTATGTCCGACTGGCGATCGTTGGCGAGGACATCTACACATTATTCATCGATTCCGGTTCAGCAGCGATCCACCGGTCATCGATGTCGGCCGATGAAATGCTGCAATCGGTGACAAAAATCCGCGCTTCGATTTCGGTGTTCGAAAATGGGCAGAATGTTACTTATCCGTTTGATATCGAGGAATCGCGCAAACTTTATCAGGCCCTGTTTGGGAATATTTCCGACCGGCTGGCGGGCAAAAAGCATCTGATTTTTGAGCCCGACGGCGCGATGCTTCAGTTGCCTGTCAATCTGCTGGTCACCGATGATGCCTCTGTGACTCGATATTTGGCGCAAGCCGATGCCGCCGATGGTGATCCGTTCAACTTCGTCGGCGCGGCATGGCTTGGCCGGGCTATTGATGTTTCCACCGCCGTGTCGGCCAAGGCCTTTGCCGACGCCCGCAAGACCCCCGATTCGCGGGGCCGTGGCCAGTACCTTGGACTGGGCAAGAATGTCCCGGTGAGCAAGCTGACACGCGCCTCTTCGGTACGTTCGGGCGGCACTGGCGAAACGCTGGATTGCAGCTGGCCAACCAGCGCTTGGAACAGACCGATCAGCGACTCCGAATTGTTGCAGGCCAAGTCGATCATTGGCGGATCGGGCACGGAAGTTCTGACGGGCAGCGCGTTTAGCGACGACGCGATCAAAGGCCGTTCAGATCTTACCGACTTTCGCATCCTGCATTTTGCCACCCACGGCCTGCTGACGCCGCCCAGCCCGAATTGTCCGGCAAAACCGGCCTTGCTGACCAGTTTTGGCGGCGGGGATTCGGATGGATTGCTCTCCTTTGACGAAATTTTTGACCTTCGGCTCGATGCCGATATTGTGATCCTTTCGGCATGCGATACCGCGGGACAGGCCAGCGTCGAGGCAACCCGCGCCGCCGGAATCGTGAGCGGCG
>JBGSLY010000133.1:0-1734 GCA_041740435.1 Parasphingorhabdus sp. | reverse complement strand
AGATTTTCGACGCGGCGCAGGTTCAGTTCGGTCAATTTGTTGACGCGCGCGCGGGCGGCTTCGACCTGCCGCCGGGCGGCATCAAAGGCTGGGCGGCTATGGTCGTCTACAGGCCAAACCGATTGCCCGCGCAGGGCGAACAGCACTGGCTCCAGCGCTTGTGCTTCGGCGAGAATGGCATCGGCGTCACGTCCATCAAGCGCATCAATCAGACGAACCATTCCCGATTCCAACGCCGCTATCTGATCTATGCTCATGCGGTGGGTGTTTCCGGATTGTCAAAGCGCAGCATCTGTTCGGCAATGCGGCGCGCATCGACCGGATATTCGCCTGCTGAGATCGCTTTGCGCACGGCAGTAATATGCTGTGTATCGACGGGCAGGCCTTGCTTCACCATCGTCGAAATGGCGCTGGCCAGAGAGCTTGCAACGTGCTTAGGTTCGCCTGATATCGGGCTCGTCACACTTTTCGCGGTCTTTACATTGGCTTTACCTAGCGATGGCAAATGGCCGCTTTTAATGGATTCGATCATGTCATCCTCCTGATGAAGGTCCTACGCAGCGCAGAACGGATGGTCGCGAGGAGAATTTAGCGCGATCGAAAATTATTCGGGCAAAGACACCGAACCAACCCCGTCGATCCGAGCGAAAATCACCGGCGAATTCCGCTCTGCACGCAGCGGTATAAAATCGCCCAACCGTCCGGATTTGTCGGCAACCATCTGGCGCACAACCGAAAATCCCGATTTTTGAACCCGCAGCGTCACACTCTGTCCGCGCATTACCAACATTGCACTTGGCCCCTTGGTCTCCGCAGCGTCGGTTGCGCCGACCGGCACAGTGATCCGCCATAAAGGCGCAGCGCAGGTGACCTGCAAAGTGCCGGGTCGCGATCTTTCTACCCTCGGTTCGCCGGAACATTGGGCCAATCGTATGCGCGGGTCCACAGGACGGACGGCACCGCCGAACTCTCCTATCCTCGCACCTAGAAACTCAGCGATCAGATCGTCAAGGGCCTGCGTTGCTTGCAGTCCCTGTGCATAAATGGGAGCAGCGAAGCAAAGCGAGCAGGCCGGGAAAGCAAAAAGCTTGAATTTGAGACGCATGGCATTTCCTTTTTGTGGTGTTGCTGGAGACCGCACAGCAACTCTCATGCCATTCGCAATATTATCTTGCTTTCACCAACCCCTCCCGCAAGCCGGAAGGGAGTCCCTTGTTCCAAAAGAAAGCGGCCCGGAAGCTGGAGTGCTTCCGGGCCGCTGTGCCTATATGATTTATGGATGATCAGCCAAACTGGTTCATCGTATTGTCGGCACCCCCCGCTTTGAGCGCGGCCTCTCCTGCGAAATATTCCTTGTGATCGTCGCCAATGTCCGATCCTGCCATGTTCTGGTGCTTGACGCAGGCGATACCCTGACGGATTTCCTGCCGCTGGACATTGAGGACATTACCCAGCATCCCGGCCTCTCCGAAATTATCCTTAGCCAAATTGTCGGTTGACATGGCGGCAGTATGATATGTCGGCAGAGTGATCAGGTGATGGATAATGCCCGCCCGCTTCGCGCCATCGGCCTGGAAAGTGCGGATGCGTTCGTCGGCATGGGCGGCAAGTTCGGTGCCATCATATTCGACGCTCATCAATCCGGCGCGGTCATAGGCAGTCATATCCTTGCCCTCGGCGTTCCATGCATCATAGACTTGCTGACGGAAATTCAGCGTCCAATTGAACGATGGC
>JBGSLY010000132.1:0-2615 GCA_041740435.1 Parasphingorhabdus sp. | reverse complement strand
CATGCGGGAACCGCGCTAACCGACGGCAAAGTGGTCGCCAGTGGCGGCCGCGTGCTCAATGTCACTGCAAAAGGCGCAACCGCCACAGAAGCGCGGGATGCTGCTTATACCGCGCTCGACCGGATCGAATTTCCCACCGGTTTTTGCCGCCGCGATATTGGGTGGCGCGAAGTGGCGCGGGAAGCAGCAGCGGAGAAACGACCATGAGCGATATTCCCGCCGGTTTTGAGCCCGCCCGTTTCTCGCTGGATTTCCTCGATCAAGCCGGGCCCCATTATTTGAAAAAAACCGATTCCGGCATTATTGTTGGGATTCGGATCAGGCCTGAACATGTGAACTATATCCAGGTGGCCCATGGCGGCGTGCTGACCACATTGGCCGATGTCGCGCTCAGCATCCAATTGCACCGCAGCGAGACCCCGCCCCTGCCCGTTGCAACGATCAGCCTGACGACAAACTTTCTTTCGGGAGCCAAATTGGGCGATTGGCTGGAAGCAACAGCCCGCATTGACCGCAAGGGCAAGCGCACAGCCTATACCAACGGCGAAATCCGCTGTGGCGACACTCTGGTCATGACCATGTCGGGGGTGTTTGCGTTACTGCGGTAAACGCAAGGAATATGCTGATTTTCAATCCGCCAGCTTGCGCCCACGCTCAATCACCGCCAATCGCCGCTGCTCGACCTCGCCCGCTGAAATTTGCGCGTTAAAGGGCTGCGACACTTGGCCTTCCAGCGCCATCGCATCGCCAAAAGCCATCGCAAATCCGTTGCGGATCAGTTTCTTGTACTGGACCAGAAACGCGCGGTCGATGCCGCCCATATCGCGGGCCAGCGCCTTGGCGGCGGGCAGCAGGTCTTCGGGAGCGTGAATACTGTTGACCAGCCCCCAATCACAGGCCGTCGCCGCGTCGATAAACTGGCCGGTCAGGCTCATCTGATTGGCGCGCGAAAGGCCGATATGCCGCGACAATTTCTGCGACAGGCCCCATCCGGGCAGAATGCCCACCCGGGCATGGGTGTCGGCAAAGCGCGCGTTGCTGGAGGCAATCAACACATCGCAGCCCAAAGCAAGCTCAAAACCGCCCGTTATCGCCACCCCGTTGATTGCGCCGATAACCGGAACCGCTATCTGTTCGATGGCGCTGACAGGATTGCTGGCCGGTGCCTGATCATTGGCGGGCGCTAGTCCCGATTGGCCGAGTTCCTTCAGGTCCAGTCCGGCGGTAAAGGCACGTTCCCCTGCACCCGTCAGAATCACCGCACTGATTTCCATGTCATCGGCCACATCAGCGCACACAGCGCAAAGTTCGCGGCGCAGGTCTTGGGACAGCGCGTTCATCGCCTCTGGACGGTTCAGCGTGATGACCGCAACGCCATCCGCTTTCTCCAGCAATACCAGCGCCATCAGCCTGCCTCCTCCAATCCGTAATCTTGGACCTGCTTCATCCCCAGCTTTGCGGCGAGTTCGAACAGCTTCTCCGGCTCGCTATGCCGCATTTTGCAGATTTCCAATTCCAGCCCTTTGGCGATTATCCGCTCAGGCTCCTTGCCCGCAATCGCTGCTAAAATCTCGGCAGCACAATCAGCGGGATCATCGCCCGCGTCGATGATTGCATCGGATATGCCGCGCGGCGCGCCATCGGCGGTCAGCGCATTGCGCGAAACATCGGTGCGAATCGAACCGGGCAAGATCGAGGTGACATAGATATTATGCGCTAGCTCGACTTCGCTGCGCAGCGAATCGAGATAGCCGATCAGGCCGTGCTTGGCCGCGCTATAGGCGGTGCGCATCGGCGCGCCGATCCGTCCAGCAACCGAAGATATGCCGACAACATGCCCGCCGCCCGCCGTAACCATGTGCGGCAACAGCAATTGGGTCAGCCAGATGGGTGCGAGCAGATCGACATCGATAATCCGCTGATACACCATCGGCTCGGTTTTGACCGCCAAGCTCCGCTGGCTGATCCCGGCATTGTTGATCAGAATATCGACACGGCCCTTCCACGCAACCGCATCGGCAACCGCCACCGGTAGCGCTGGATAGTCGGTGGTTTCAAAAGGCAGGATCAAATATTCCCCGGACAATCCATCGGCCACCGCCTGCAAGGCATCCGTCCGCCGACCCGACAGGATCACCGCCGCGCCGGCGTCCGCAAATGCCTTTGCCAAGGCCGCACCAATTCCCGAGGACGCGCCGGTAATCCAGACTGTTTTGCCTGCAAAGCTCATGCCGCTTCTTCCTTTTTGTTTACCGGTGCATCGTCGCCCAAATCCTCAAACCACGCCTCGACCGGGCCTTTGATGGTGAGCAGCAGGGGATTGCCCTTGCGGTCGAGCGAGCGCCCCGCCTGAACCTTGATCCAGCCTTCGGACACGCAATATTCCTCGACCGTGGTCTTGCGCTGCCCCTTGAAGCGGATACCGATGCCGCGTTGCAGCAAATCGCCGCCAAAAAATTCGCTGCGCGGATTGATCGCCAGCCGGTCGGGGGGAATATCGCTCATGTTCTCTCTTTCGTAGACGTATTTATGGAGGCGGTCTTAGGCAAGCAGGGCGGGACGTGCAACGGGATTCGGCTCGTCGGCATTGGGTGGTTTCCTGACCGCGAAAATCA
>JBGSLY010000131.1:0-4431 GCA_041740435.1 Parasphingorhabdus sp. | reverse complement strand
AAAATAGGCGTGCGGCCTGCTGGTAGCTGTCTCATACAGGCTGAGAGTGACGGTCAGCAAAACGCCAATGGATATGGGAACGTCCATATTGGTTTGCCGGTGGCGCAGTGCCCGCCATGCTGAGCGAAAAAAGGGGCGGCCAGAATAAGCAATCGTCGGAAGCGCGATCAAGGCTGATAGCCAGTGGAACATGTCTCTGGTTACCCCGCCAGCGCCCGACCAAACAGAGACGGAGAGCAGCATGATATTCATCATGGCAAATCCGGCAACGGCAGCCGCTTTCAGCAATTGGCTGGTATCACTATGTTCGCTGTCCAAGAGGTCATCGCCAATAGGATGCGCTTCGAAACCAAGCAAATTAAAGGCGCCCAAGAGTTCCGGCATTTTGGCCGTCGGCGCATGGGAAATCTTTACCCGTTTGGCAGTGAAATTGACCCGCGCGGCGGCGATTGCCGGGTTGAGCACCAAACCGTTCTCCAATTTACCAATACAGCCAGCACAGCGTATATCGGGAACCGCAAAATCGGTTTCAATAAAGGCCTGCAAGGCGGCAGTTTCAGAGAATATTTTCATTTCAACTCTTGCCGGTATCTGGCGATATCCGCGTTCTTTCGCGCCGTCAGCTGGATCAGCCAACGACCCGGTGGCATGGCAGTGCGAGAGCGCAACAGGCCGGTTTGCACTTCCACAAATTCCAGTTCCTGAGGCGGCAATTTGCCGAGCGGATGCGCCGCCGTTCCCACGGCGCGAACATCCGGTATCGGACCCGCCTCGTTGGAAAGCGAAAATAGGATATGGCGGTCCGGACTTAACTGGATTTGATGGTGCCAACCCAGCTTTGCCTGCGTATCGGCATCCGCAAGCCAGCCGTTATATTTCTGACTGGCAACATAGCTGTTGTCCACCACCGTTCCGCCAAAGCTGCTAATCGCAAACCGCGCCATAGTGAAATTGACGGCAATGACAATGCCGAAAAAAACGATCAGAATTCCGGTCATGTGCCATCCGGTGAAGTGTTTGCGGCGCTGCTGCGAAAGGGTCATTGGCCTATCTCCGGTCGCTCAAACACAGCGTCATCACTGTCCGTTTGTTCAGCGAATTCTTGGTCTTTGATGAGAAAGGCAAAATCCTCTCGCGCGGTGCCCCTGCCTGGTCCGGCAACAAACAACCGGATTTTGGCGACACTATCAGCATCGACTTTGACCGTTACAGATCGCATGCCGGCAGCGCGAACCCCTTCGCTTACCCAGATTTCGGCATCGGTTAACCCGTCAATGCTGATGTCGACCTGCCTGGGCCGTGCCTCCATATTACGGATTTTGATGATATAGTTATTGCGAACCATTCCGTCGGAAAGCTGCACATAGACAGGGTTCCGGTCGTGTTGCACACTGAGATCCAGCCGGGTGCGCTGACCAAGCGAGAATAGCATCAAAAGCCCGATGCTCGCCCATAGGCCAAAATAGACCATCGTGCGCGGACGCAGCAGATTTTTGATTGCCGGATTAGGGGTGCCACCCGTTTTTTCGATCGCAGCATCATCAAGCGTGCAATAATCGATCAAGCCGCGTGGCTTGCCTGTTTGGGCCATAACCGTGTCACAGGCATCAATACACAAAGCACAGGTGATACAGCCAATTTGCGGTCCTTCCCGAATGTCGATGCCGGTCGGGCATACAGCAACACATTGGTTGCAATCGATACAGTCGCCATAGACACCGGGGTTTTTCTCCGCTGTCTTCAAACTACCCCGCCGCTCGCCGCGCCAGTCTTTATAGGTAACGAGCAGCGACTTTTCATCCATCATCGCGGTCTGGATGCGCGGCCAGGGGCACATGTATATACACACCTGTTCCCGCATAAACCCGCCCAGAACGAATGTCGTGGCGGTCAAAATGGCCACGGTGGTGTAGGCAATTGGATTGGCCTGTCCGCTCCAGAAATCGACGACCAACGTCGGCGCGTCGGCGAAATACATGATCCATGCGCCGCCAGTCCAAAAGGCGATGAATAGATAAATCCCGTATTTTAATGCCCGGCGGGATAATTTGTGGATGCTCAGCGGCGCGTTTGCTAGGCGGGCTTGGGCATTGCGATCCCCGTCAATCAGCCTGTCAACATGCTGGAATAGATCGGTCCACACAGTTTGCGGGCAGCTATATCCACACCAAGCTCGGCCGACTGCCGACGTCAGCAGAAACAACCCGATACCCGCCATAATCAACAAGCCGGCAACATAGTAAAATTCATGCGGCCAAATTTCGATCTGAAACATGTAAAAGCGGCGATTGGCCAAATCGATCAGCACCGCCTGATCCGGCGCATAAGGACCGCGATCCCAACGGATCCATGGCGTCACGTAATAAACGGTCAAGGTAACCGCCATGATCACCCATTTCAGTCGGCGGAAAAAACCGTCCACAGCTTTGGGATAAACACCCTTCCGCTTTGCATAAAGGCGCGGGGAATTTTCGGTCAAATCACTCAGGCTGGACATCAGATCCCCCGATGTCAGTGGCGATCTGCTCAGGAATGGGGGCCTGTTCGCCGCCGCCAAGCGAGTGGACATAGGCCGAGAGCATTTTGATGGTCACCGGATCCAGCCTGTTCGCCCATCGCGGCATCACGCCATAACGGCTGTTCGATATTGTCGCGCGAATGGTCGCTTCATCGCCGCCGTATAGCCAGATGGAGTCGGTCAAATTGGGGGCGCCGAATTCCCTTAAACCTTTTCCATCTGGTCCATGGCACGAAGAACAATTGGTGGCAAAAAGCTCGGCACCAGCGGAAGCGTTGGCGGTTGGCTTTTGGCTGGAAAAACTGCGCACATAGTTCACCAGGGTTTCGATTTGGCCCGATGACAGCACCCCGGCAAAAGCTGGCATTTGCGAAAACCGGGTTTCTTCGTGATCCGGTTGTCGAATACCATGCTCTAATGTGTAGTTTATGCTGACCAAATCGCCGCCCCACAGCCAGTCATCGTCGTTGAGATTGGGATATCCCGGCGAACCAGCGGCTCCCGATCCGTGGCATTGCACACAATGCACCTTGAAAGCCGCCCTGCCACCCTCAACCGCCGCCTGAATCAAACGCTCATTGGCGGGCAGCTTTTCAAGCGGCGTTGCTGCCAGTGCCGCCATCAACGGCGCGCGCCGTTCGGTCTCGGCCTTCATTTCCGCTGCATATTGTCCCCGGCTGCTCCAGCCCAAGACCCCGTTGGTGGCGCTGTTCAGTAGCGGCCAAGCCGGGTATAAGATGACATAGCCAATGGCCCAGATGATGCAGAGGTAATAGCAAATCACCCACCACCGCGGCATGGGTGTATCCAATTCCTCTATCCCGTCCCATTCATGGCCGACGGTTCGGGTTCCGGTTGGTCCGTCAATCCGCTGTCCGGGTTCAATAGCGCCATCTGACTTGCGTTTTTCAGCCATGGTCATCGTCCTTGAAGATCATATGTGCCGCATCGTGGTGACGGTGCCCGGAGCCTTTGCGGAAGGTCCAACCGATCAGGATCAGAAATAATATCGCCATCGCCAGCAAACCCCAGCTGTCGGCAAAGTGGCGCAGGGCATCATAGCTCATCGTGCCACTCCCTCACTGGCCGTTTCGTGCGCTTCCGCCTTTTCGAAATCAACCAAAGTGCCCAGCATTTGCAAATAGGCGATCACGGCGTCCATCTCGGTCAGCCGCGATGGATTGCCGTCAAAATCGCGCACTTGCGCTTTGGGATATCGGCTGACCAAGTCGGCGCTGTCTGCCTGCGGGTCGGCCTGTACCTGCAAATCTGCATTCGCGGCGGCGATCGACTTTTGACTATAGGGAACACCAACCCGGTAAAGCGCCTGCAAATGCAGCGACATATCGCCTGCATCCAGATCTCGTTCGGCCAAGAAGGTGTAGGAAGGCATGATCGATTCCGGCACGACGCTGCGCGGATCAACCAGATGCTGTTTGTGCCATTCATCGGAATACCGGCCACCGACCCGGGCCAGATCGGATCCCGTGCGTTTGGAACCCCATTGGAATGGATGGTCGTATATGCTCTCAGCCGCCAGACTATAATGGCCATAGCGTTCGACTTCATCGCGGAACGGGCGGATCATCTGGCTGTGGCAGTTATAGCAACCCTCGCGCATATAAATGTTGCGCCCGGCGAGCTCCAGCGGAGTATAGGGCCGCATCCCGTCGACTTTTTCCACGGTGCTGTCGATCCAGAACAGCGGGGCGATTTCGACAATTCCGCCAATTGCCACGGCAATGAGCGAAAATAGTCCGAGTAAGGTGACATTGCGCTCAATCTTCTTGTGACTGAACCGGCTCTCCGATGTTTGCATATCTGCCATGAGTCAGTCCTTATTCGGCTGGAACGGCGACCAGAGGACGGTCGTTCTGTTCATTATACGGTGTTTCCGTCATCGGTTTTTCGGC
>JBGSLY010000130.1:0-2605 GCA_041740435.1 Parasphingorhabdus sp. | reverse complement strand
CGGCGCGAAAAACGTCGAGTTCGGAGCTGAGCGCCAGTCCGCGAAACGCGATCAAAATACCCATCAACAGGCCAATGGGAATGCCAAGCGATAGATATTCAGGGATCAGGTTGGCCAGCATCCGCCACACCACACTGACCGGGCCGCCCTCTGCCGCGACAAAATCGAACAGCCGCAGCATCTTTTCGAGCACCAGCAGCATGGCGGTGATGACCAGTGCGGAAATTAGCGGCACCGCAATCAGCCGCGCCATATACCGGTCCGTCGACGTGAACAAATTCAACTTTCAGTCGTCCTCTCACCATGATTTGGCCGCAAATCATGCCCAAATGGGGAATCATAAATTGGGGGCACCAATTCGCCCGCCGGAGTTGTGGCGGGTATAGCGACTAGGAGTCATTACGTCATGTCCAAAGTTTCAGCATTGGTTCTGCTGTCACTCATCGCCTTTTCCATGCCTGCCGCTGCGTCGGCGGAGCGGGATATTATTGCCAATGATCTGGCCAAATGCCGCGGCGGCAATGTGCCCGCGGTGTTGGTAACGGTCAACGGATTGTCGATCGCAACCGGCAAAGTTCGGGTGCAAAGCTACCGCGCGAACAAGTCGGAATGGCTACAAAAAGGTCGGTGGATCAACCGGATTGAAGCGCCCGCGAAGGCTGGCAGTATGACTTTCTGTGTGCCGCTTCCCGAAAGTGGTAGCTATGGCATCGCCGTTCGCCACGACGTTAATGGCAATGGCAAGACCGATCTTAGCGAAGATGGCGGCGGCATGTCGAACAATCCCAGCATCAGCATCTTCAATCTGGGCAAGCCCAGCTACACCAAGATTGCGGTGCCGGTCGGCAATTCTGTCAAGCCGATCAGCATCACGATGAAATATATGTAAAAGGTCAAATGGTCACAGTCGCACTTCTCTCGAATCCCAATTCGACTGGCAACAAATCGCTGTTGCCAAAGGTGCGTGCCTTTTGTGCCCGGAACCGGGACATATTCCATTACGAAGTCGATGATGTAGGCCAGATTGGTCAGGCGATGGCGACAATTGCTAGGGTCAGCCCAAAGGTGATCGTGATCAACGGCGGTGACGGCACGGTGCAGGCAGCGCTGACCGAACTTTACACCGGAAATCATTTCGGCGATTCGCCGCCGCCGGTCGCGGTCCTGCCCAATGGCAAAACCAATTTGATCGCGCTCGACCTGGGATCGGAGGGCAGCCCGATCAAGGCGCTCGAACGCGTGTTGTTCCTCGCCAAAAATGACCTCACCGCGCATATCGTCCCCCGCCAGCTAATTTCGCTGTCCGATGGCCGCGAAGGCAGCCGGGAAGTGCTGGGCATGTTTTTGGGCGGGGCTGGATTGTCGGAGTTTATTCTCTACTGCCGCTACAAGATTTATCCGCTTGGGATGCCCAATGCCCTTTCGCACGTCATTGCCGCGCTCGCTGCGTTGGTGTCGCTGTTGTTTGGTATAAAGGCCAAGTTCTTGCCGCGCCGGTCGCAACCGATGAGCATTTCGCTGGTCCGGGCCGGACAGTTGCAGGGCAATTTTGCGGTGCTGATCGTCACAACGCTGGAAAAACTGCTGTTAATGGGCAAGACCGGACAGGGCGGCGAGGCGCTTGGCCGGATGAAATTCATGGCCATCGACCAGAAATCGAGCGTCATTATTCGCTTCCTCTGGACCGTGCTCTGGGGACGGTTGGGGCGTGAACCGCAAACGGGTATCCATCTGGAACAGGGCGATATGATCCGGATCGAGGGCGATGATAGCAACGTCGTGATGGACGGCGAATTGTTCCGCGCCGAAAAGGGCCGCCCGATTATCCTGCGTTCGACCCGGCCGGTATCGTTTCTTCGCCTTGCGGCATGAAGCCGCATGTCAAAATGCCCCCTGTGCAAATGGTCCGGCGTGCAGCCGTTTGCCGATAAAGGCCCGGCGTGACCCCAGTTAATGAACTGATCGCTGCGGAACTGGCGCTACCCGTCGATCCGCGCGTCAGCGGCTTTGCAGCGCATATCGCCAGCCAATATCCAGCTGCCGCCCGTGCCGTTCTGTTTTATGGCTCGTGTCTGCGGCTGGAGCAGCTCGACGGGCAGATGCTCGATTTCTATCTGATCGTGTCCGACTATCGCGCGGCTTATGGTGACAGTTGGTTGGTGCGGGCGAATCAGATGTTGCCGCCCAATGTCTTTCCCTTTGAATTTGAGGGTCTGGTCGCCAAAGTAGCGGTGCTCAGCGAAGCCGATTTTGCCGCGCTCACTTTGCCCGCCGCATCGGCTGTATCGGTCTGGGCCCGCTTTGCCCAGCCTTCCCGGCTGGTTTGGACAGCGGACGAAGCCGCGCGCCGTCACGCAATCGATGCGGTACGCTCGGCGAGCATCACGCTATTTTCGCTTACCGTCCCGGTTTTGGAAGGAGCGGACCGAACCGATCCGATGGCGGTCTGGCGGCACGGCTTCGCGCTCACCTATGGCGCAGAATTGCGCGCCGAACGGGCCAATCGTTCAGGGTCGGTGGTTGATTCGGACGTTTCACGGTATCAGAAATTCGGTGCAGCGGTGCTGTCCGAACTGCCACGCCGCCTGCCGAGCGAGGCCGAGGC
>JBGSLY010000129.1:0-3481 GCA_041740435.1 Parasphingorhabdus sp. | reverse complement strand
CGATCACCCGGACCGCCGACGCGCTCGCCAGAATCGATGTCGCCGCCGCTCATGCCGCACGCGCGATCGAGGGCGACTGGTGCCGTCCGGAATTTGTCGGTGATGCCCGGCTCGACGTCGAACAGGGGCGGCATCCGGTGGTCGAAAGCGCGCTGAAAAAATCCGGCGAACGCTTTGTCGCCAATGACTGCCATTTGGATGAAGCCCATCGGCTCTGGTTGATTTCGGGACCCAATATGGGGGGCAAGTCGACCTTTCTGCGGCAGAATGCGCTGATCGTCCTGCTCGCCCAATCGGGCAGCTTTGTTCCCGCGCGTGCAGTCAAAATGGGACTGGTCGACCGGTTGTTCAGCCGGGTCGGCGCGTCGGATAATCTGGCGCAAGGCCGCTCCACCTTCATGGTGGAAATGGTCGAGACCGCAGCTATTTTGGCGCAGGCAACACCGCGCAGCTTTGTCATTTTGGACGAGGTCGGGCGCGGCACATCGACTTATGACGGGCTGGCGCTCGCTTGGGCGGTAGTCGAGGCGGTGCACGAAACCAATCGGTGCCGATGCCTGTTCGCAACGCATTATCATGAACTCAACCGGCTGGCGGGCCGGTTGGACGCCCTTTCGCTACACCATGTCCGCGCGCGCGAATGGAAGGGCGATCTGGTGCTGCTGCACGTACTGTCCGATGGCCCTGCTGATCGCAGTTACGGCCTGTCGGTTGCCAAGCTCGCCGGAGTGCCCGCTCCGGTGCTGGCTCGGGCCAAGTCGGTGCTCGACCGGTTGGAACAGGGGCGGGCGGAAACCGGCGGATTGGCAGCGGGCCTTAGCGATTTGCCGCTTTTTGCCGCCAGCCTTGCGGCAGCGCCCGAAAAGGTCGATAGGCTACGTGCGGCGCTGGGTGCCATCGATGTCGATGCCCTCAGCCCGCGCGAGGCGCTGGAACACCTTTATGCGCTGAAATTGATGTTGGAGGAAGATTGAAGTGCGCAAATTTCTGATAGTTCTGTGTGCGGTTTTGTCCTTTACTTCGCCAGCAGCAGCGGCGCTTAAACTGGGTGATACCGCCCCTGATTTTACCACGCAAGGCGCGCTCGCCGGGAAAGCCTTTACGGTCAGCCTGTCGAAGGCCCTGAAAAAAGGGCCGGTCGTGCTCTATTTCTTCCCCAAAACCTTTACCTCCGGCTGCACGATAGAGGCCAATATGTTTGCCGAAGCTTCAGCGCAGTTCCGTGCGGCGGGGGCCACGGTCATCGGTATGT
The DNA here is from genome assembly GCA_041740435.1 of Parasphingorhabdus sp. Taxonomy (GTDB): domain Bacteria; phylum Pseudomonadota; class Alphaproteobacteria; order Sphingomonadales; family Sphingomonadaceae; genus Parasphingorhabdus. Next base: position 2,229 of record JBGSLY010000129.1, on the reverse strand, counting down.
CGGCGGATAATATCGAAAGCTTGAAGAAATTTTCTACCGAAGAATGCCGCGATGAATTTGCGGTGGCGCGGGCTGATGCAAGCATCGTCAAGGGTTACGACGTGCGCATGGCCCCGGTGCTGAAAATGACCAGCCGCACCAGCTATGTCATCAACCAAAGCGGGCGGGTTGTCCTGTCCTACAGCGACATGAACCCCAAAGAGCATGTCAAACGCACGCTGGAAATGGTGCAGTCGATGCGGGCCGATTGACGGTTTTTTGTTGCATTTGCTGCCTCCGCTATCAATGACGCCGTCATGACCGACCATGCCCCCGATCCGATAATGCTGTCCAAAGCCGAAACGCTGACCGAGGCTCTGCCCTATATGCAGCGCTATGCCGGGCAGACCTTTGTTGTTAAATATGGCGGGCATGCGATGGGCGATCCCGCATTGGCGCGCAGCTTTGCCGAGGATGTCGTGCTGCTCAAAGCCGTCGGCATCAATCCCGTGGTGGTGCACGGCGGCGGGCCGCAAATCGGGGCGATGCTGGCGCGTCTTGGCGTGCAGTCGGAATTTGTCGACGGCCTGCGGGTGACAACAAAAGAAACCGCGGAAATCGCGGAAATGGTCTTGTCAGGAGCAATCAACAAGGAACTGGTTGGCTGGATCGAGCAGGCAGGCGGCAAAGCGATTGGCATTTCGGGTAAGGATGGCGGTTTCGTCAAAGCCGAGAAGCTCACCCGCACCCGGCGTGATCCCGACAGCAATATCGAGAAGATAATCGATCTGGGCTTTGTCGGAGAACCGAAAACCGTCGACCGGACGGTAATCGATACGATTTCCGCCTCTGGCATGATCCCGGTGGTCGCCCCCATTGGCGTGGATGACATGGGCAATACCTATAACATCAACGCCGATACGATGGCCGGCGCGGTCGCGGCAGCACTGGGTGCGGCGCGGCTATTTCTGCTAACCGATGTTGCCGGCGTACTCGACAAGTCGGGACGGCTTTTGACCGACCTTACCCCCACCGATATTCGCAGCTTACAGCAGGATGGGACTATTAGCGGCGGGATGATTCCCAAGCTAGAGAATTGCGTTAGCGTGGTCGAAAACGGCGTGGATGCTGCGGTCGTTCTCGATGGCCGGATACCGCACGCCATGCTGCTGGAGATTTTCACCCGGCAAGGCGCGGGGACGCTCATCCGGGCGGGGTAAAGGCGTCCTTTATAGTGGCCGGTGTATTAGTCGCTTGGCACAGGGCCGGACAATCGGCTATGGCGGCGGCATAAATCACAAAGGGACGTTTGATGCTGTTCGCGATTACCCAGATCATTTATATTTTGCTCGGCGTCGCCAAGACGATCATCATCGTCCAAGCGGTGCTAAGCTGGCTGCTGGCGTTCAATGTGGTCAGCCTGAACAATGATATTTTTCGCGCGGTATGGACCACGCTTGATGCATTGACAGAGCCTTTATACCGTCCGGTGCGCAAGATTATGCCGGATTTCGGGGCGCTGGACCTGTCGCCGATGGTTGTCCTGCTCGGCATTATCATTCTGGAACAAGCGATTTTGCCGCCCGTGCTGATGGCGCTGCAATGAGCGAGACGATGACACAGGCGCGGCTGATCGATGGCAAGGCATTCGCCGCAGGATTGCGGACCCGGATCGCGGCGGCGGTGCCCGCATTCGTTGCCGCCAAAGGACGAGCGCCGGGCCTTGCAGTAATTTTGGTCGGTGAAGACCCGGCAAGCCAAGTCTATGTCCGCTCCAAACATAAGGCGACGATAGAGGCAGGCATGGCAAGCTTTGAGCATCGCCGCGACCCCAGTATTTCTCAGGCCGAACTGATCGCTCTGGTCGAAACCCTCAATGCCGATGAAACGGTTGACGGCATTCTGGTCCAGCTTCCTTTGCCGGGCCATATCGACGATAAGGCGGTGATCGCTGCGATTGACCCGGACAAGGATGTGGACGGCTTTCACGTCGTCAACGCTGGTCGGCTGGCGGTGGGCGAGGAGGCCTTGGTGCCCTGTACTCCGCTCGGTTGTCTGATGCTGCTCCAAGATGAGTTCGGCGACCTTACCGGTCTCGACGCGGTGATCGTTGGTCGTTCCAATATCGTCGGCAAGCCGATGGCACAGCTGCTGATCGCCGCCAATTGCACCGTGACCGTCGCGCACAGCCGGACCCGCGATCTGGCGGATGCCGTCCGCCGCGCCGATATCGTGGTTGCCGCCGTTGGC
>JBGSLY010000128.1:0-2318 GCA_041740435.1 Parasphingorhabdus sp. | reverse complement strand
ACAACCAAGCGCAAGGCGAAGGGCTTCCCCATGCTTCCTGTCTTCGAACGCAATACCCGTCGCGCCATGATATCCTCCAAGTGTCAAATTTAACGAAAATTTAACACATTGGCACAGCGATGCCAGCGCGGCGAAGATCCTGTACCTTAAAGGGACGAGCGGAACGCGCGGCGTTAATGCGGCGTTACAGCATATATTTCATCGTGATACTCTGGCTGACATTGCCGCTGCCCATGACAAATTGTGCACTGGTGAATTTGGGCGGACCCATTCCAATTTTGGGGTTTTTGGAAAAGCCAAAGCCTTCGCGCGGCAGGAAAAGGCGCAGGTCCATTTTGCCATTGGCGTTCTCATCGTGGATTGCTGCGATGGCATAAGTTCCTGGACTGACATTGCTGAACACCGCTGCCGATGCCTGTGTTGCGCTAAGCTGGATTTTGCGGGCTGACTTGTCTTTGCCACAATCGGGGAAAAACTTGGGGTTGGCGGTCAGGCATAGCAACACATCGCCCTTTGCCGAGCGTAAACCCTGGATTTTCACTGCTACATCCGCACCATCAGCGGCGGGCCCGGCTTTGGCCGTGGTCACCGATAGTGTCGATAGGAGCAGAATCCCAAGCGGCAAGGCCCAAATCCGTACCGCAGATTTTGTCCCAAAAGCGAAAATATAACCCATAATTACCCTTATATTTTTGATGGTGCAATTCGTGATGGCTGGCGGTTATCAGTGCTCGCCCTAATGGTCCATGAACGATCTTTCGCGGAAACAATTCCCATCCCATATGATTGGTGACACCCATGATGGTCATAATGGTCAAAACCAGACCCAACATCGCAACGTGGATCGGGACGAGAAAGACCAGCGCGGGGATGACTATCGCGCCGCTTATCGCTTCCACTGGGTGAAAACTCATCGCCGCCCAAGCGGTTGGCGGACGGCTATCATGATGAACAGCATGGGCGATCCGGAACCAATCGGGCCGATGGAACAATCGGTGGGTCCAGTAAAACCAGCTGTCATGGAGCAGTAGATATAAAAGCGGGGCAATAGGCAAATACCAGAGCGGATAGTCTGTCCAATCACTGTAAATCGCGGTCCAGCCCAGATTTTGCCAAGCCCAAGCCGCGCATCCTGCTGGAATGCCATATATCGCGGCACTCAACAGGCTCCAGCGGATTTCCCGGCCAATTTGCAGGCGCAAAAGAGCGGCGCGGCCTGGAAAGCGTTGTTCGGTTGCCCAAGCGAATATGCCGCTGGAGAGCAAATAGCGCACGCCGACAATCACCGTCATGGCGGCCGCAGAAAGGGCAATAGAGAGCAATGTCGCGGTCATCGCCGATGCCTTATGCCATTCGCGGCTTTCAGGCAATCAATCGGAAAAAGGATCAGTGACCAAAATCGTGTCATCGCGTTCTGGCGAGGTGGAAACGAGAGCAACCGGGCATTCAATCAGCTCCTCCAAACGCCGGATATATTTGATCGCCTGTGCGGGCAGATCGGCCCAGCTTCTGGCGCCTGCGGTGGTTTCATTCCAGCCGGCCATGGTTTCGTAAATAGGCTCCACTGCCGCCTGATCCTGATGATGCGGGGGCAAATAGTCATAAACCCGGTCACCCAAGCGATAGCCGGTGCATATCTTCAGTTCCGCAAAACCATCCAGCACATCGAGTTTGGTAAGGGCAATGCCGTTCACGCCGGATACCGCTATCGACTGGCGCAGCAGCACCGCGTCGAACCAGCCGCATCTGCGTTTTCGGCCTGTCACGGTACCAAATTCATGACCCCGCTCACCCAAACGTTGTCCGGTTTCATCGGTCAGTTCGGTGGGGAAGGGGCCGGAGCCTACCCGGGTGGTATAGGCCTTGACGATCCCAAGCACATAACCGGTTCCCGAAGGGCCAAGCCCCGAACCACCCGCCGCGGTGCCGGAGATCGTGTTGGAACTGGTAACAAAGGGATAGGTCCCATGGTCAACATCCAGCAGCACGCCTTGCGCGCCTTCAAACAGGATCCGTTTTCCGGATTTCCGGGCTTCGTTCAGACGTTTCCAAACCGGCTGCGCAAATTGCAGAACGAAATCGGCTATTTCGCGAAGGTCGGTGAGCAATCGTTCCCGGTCTACCGGCGCTTCGCCAAATCCGGCGCGAAGGGCGTCGTGGTGAGCGCATAGCCGGTCCAATTGCGGCCCAAGATCGTCCAGATGCGCCAGATCGCAGACCCGGATCGCACGACGGCCAACCTTGTCTTCATAAGCGGGGCCAATACCGCGCCGCGTAGTCCCGATTTTGCCCGCACCGCTTGCATCCTCGCGCAGCGC
>JBGSLY010000127.1:0-4159 GCA_041740435.1 Parasphingorhabdus sp. | reverse complement strand
GATGGGCCGCACCTAGGGTTAGAACCGGAAGGCCATGCCGAACTGGAACTGTCTTGGGGGTCCGGCGTTGCGCTGGACAAAGCGGCCCCCGCCGCCAAACTGGATTTGATTGGACGTCGTTGCGGCATTGGCGAAACCGCTTTCGTTGTTGGTGTTGAACAGGTTGAAGACATCGGCGCTGAGTTCCAGCCCGGCAAGGCCGGGAATTTCATAGCGCAGTCCCAGATCAATGGTCGCCGACCAGGGCAGGCGCGCCGAATTGCGGGTGGCGCCGGGATAACGGTCACTGTTCCCGACAAAATTTTCACCAAACGAAGCGCCGTCTCCGTTCAAATCCTGTGTGCTGAAAATCCGCGCATCGGGCACCAGATTAACAGGTTGCCCCGACTGGAACAGACCCGCCAGCGAGATGGTCATCCCCTTGATCGGGTACAGATAGCCCACCGCCGAAATGACATGCCGACGGTCGTTGGCCGACGGGCCCCATTCGGTCGAAAAGTCGTTCGCATTGGACGCTCGAAAGTTGATATCATCGGTATCGTTGCGGAGGCGTGACAGGGTATAGCTGAACCGGAAAGCATAATCATCCGCGCCGCGCGTCTTGATTGCCTGTAGTATCAGCGCGAGATATTCGGACTCGCCTTCGGTTTCGGAAACCGTAATCTGCCGTGCGCCGCCTGGTATGAGCATCACTGGCCGCGTGCCATCGGCTTGGGCTTGGGATCGCACCAGACCGAGGCTCTGGGCTAGGCTCAGCCGGGCGATATTGTCCGGCAGAGCGCGTAAAACTGCGATATTGGCTTCGGTCAAATTGGCGAGATTGGGAACAAAGGGCGCGGGCGCATTGAGATCGCGGAGGCGAACCAAATTGCGCGAACGGCTGTACAGAGCGTCAGCAGACAGAGTGATCGTTTCGCTTGCCTGATACTGATAACCACCGCTGACCTGAACGCTCCACGGGCTTTCATAACCGATGGGATTGAGAATTCGCGCTTCGTTTAGCGTTGCGCTATCGCGCAGTGCCTGCACCTCCGAGGGGCTAGGACAATCGTTGACTGTAGCGCAGGCCGGCGAAACCGAGAGATTGCCATCGAAAGTCAGATTGGCCAGATCGGCCCGCGCCGGGATCGCGCCCAATGCCTGCAATTGCGTCAGCTGAGACAGGAAACCGGCGGATGTCGTATTGCGCTGCAAAGCATCCGAGATCACAGCATAAGAGAGCTTGCCAGTAAATATGCCTGCCCCGAAACGCACCGTCGACCGGGCGTCGGGCCGCCAGTTTAGCGCAGCACGCGGCGCGTAATTGTTATAGTCTCCGCCGGTGCCACCGCGCGCGGTCAAACTGTCGTAATCCCAGCGAATTCCGAGGGTGGCGGTCAGATCGGACCCCAATTGCCATTCGTCTTCCAGATAAAAAGCCAACAGGGTTTGACCGGTACCAAACCGCTTTGGCTGCAGCTCCACCGAATAGTTTGCCACGACGGGATTGAGCGCCAGAATATCCTGTGCGTTCAGCGCCAATCCCCGGGATGACAGACTGGCCAATTGGGTGGATGTCAGGTCGACGGTAAAATTGCCATCGGGATTGCCGCCGCCCAGCAGCGCAAAATCGGACCGGATTATATCCGCGCCCAAGCTCAGCCGATGCGCGCCGATGCGCCGTTGCAGCCTATGGGTGGTTTGCCACGTCTTCTCCAGATTGTCGAAAACAAAGCCCGGATGGCCCACCACACCTGCCGTCAGTCCGGAAGGATCACGGATGACGACCTGTGGACCGGCACCCCCGATGGGTTTGCCGTAATCCCAGCGAAACCGGCTGAATTGCGCCGCGCCGTCGTAGCTCCACTCAATACCCGAATAGCTAGCGGTCAATGCAATCAGATTGGAAAAACGGTCCTGCCGTGATCCTGCGGACGGAAAAGTCGCGTTGCCGCCGCCAAGGCCGCCCCCCGGCCGGTCGATAGTCACCCGGCCGATATTGGCACGCAGGCCAAGCGTCCAATCCTCGGTCAAGCGGTGATCCAGTCGCAGACTGGCCAAATGAAAGGTATTATTGCCGGTTACCGTGTCGGCGATACCCAATGCCGGTGCATCAACCACCTGCACATTACGGTCGCGGGTATATTCATAGTTGGCATAAAAAAATGTCCGGTCACTCACGATCGGACCGCCCAGCGCAAAACCGGCTTGATACCGCTCAAAACTCTCACCCACCGCATTGCCCGATAAATCGCGGCGCGGAAACGGTGACCGGGCATCCAGAGGACGTCCTGGCCGAACAAGCGCATAGACCTCCCCGGCCAATATATTGCTGCCCGAAGGCGTCGAATAGTTAACAATCCCGTTGGCGGTACGTCCATAAGCGGCGGAATAGCTGTTGGCCAAAACGGTGACATTGCGGGTAAAGCCGAGCGGCACAGGAAATTTTATCCCGCCAAGGAAATTCTCGTTATTGTCGAGGCCGTCGATCAGATAATTGGTGTCGAGCCCATTGGAACCGTTAATCGAAATCGACGGCGCCTCCGGGAAAAACCCGGTTGACGGCACGACATTGGGTAACCGGATGAGCGCGCCCAGAACATCGCGCCCCTCAATAGGCAGGGCGGCCAGTTGTTCCTGCCCCAGCGAAGCGGACACCTCTGCGTTAACCGTATTGAGTCCCGTCACTGCGCGCAGTCCCGTCACCACGATGTCGCCAGAAGCCATGGGTTCCATGCGCAAAGTGACGCTGCTGGCAAAATTGTTCCGCAACACCACCGGCTGCGCCGTTATCGCGTCGTGGCCCTTCGAAGCGGGGATGGTAACCTGATATTGTCCCGCTGTGCTCAATCCTTCAACACGGACAAGGCCCTGTGCATCGGTTCGAACCGTTCGGAAATATCCAATGGCATCATTGGCGATAACAACATCGCTATTCGCTACAGGCTGACCCGAACCGTCGACAACCGCAATCTGTATTCCCGCCTTTTGGGCCCTTGCGGGAGAGGCGGCAAGAAAAAAGCTGGAGGCCAAGGCAAAGCCCAGAACCGCTTTGGAAGGGGTAAACATGTCGTGTTGTTCCTGCGGACGGCAAGGGGGACTAATTTTTAGATCGCCTTTCCTATGCCCGGCGGCGAAAATTGTCGAGAACCCAGAGGTCTTCGTCCTGCATCGCCACCAACAATAGGGAAGCCGCCGCCATCGCCAGCGAAGGAAAGAACAGGACCTGACTCTCTTCGCGCGTCAACAGCCAAAGCCCCAAGGGATCGACGAGATATTGGATGATCGATGCTGCGCCAAAACAGAGCACTACAGCCTGTGCCGGCAGCGCATAACGGCGCAAAAAGCCGATCACGACCAAAATCCCGATCAGCAGGAGCGCCGCACCCCAGACATATTGCAAGCTCGTCGCCGCGCCGATACCGCTGTAATATTTGGTGCTAACCCCCACACCGGCATCGGGGGCTCCAACACGAATGAAGCCCCACACCATCAACAGCAATCCGGTCGCAACGCGCAAAAAACTCAATGAAAACTGCTTCAACATTCCCTGTTCCATCCCCTGTTCAGCCATTTTCCTGCAATGGCATGCGTCATCCCCTCAGGGCGTCCGCTGATGGTTTTTCGCCGGAAATGATCGGAAGGTTACCATAAACTGCGCAAAAAACAGATGCTGTGTAACGGTTGGGTATCACAACGGTTAATACCCTAAGCTTCCCGCCCCACCGCCATCAAATAGTTGAGCGCCAGATTGTCGGACAGTTCGAACCCGCGCGCCGGGTAATAGGCGATGCCGGTGGTATCGGTGACATGCAGTCCGGCGGCGTTCAACAATTCGGTCAGCTCTTTCGGGGTTAGGAACTGATCCCAATGATGGGTGCCACTTGGCACCGCGCCGAACCGTTCGGCCAAGTCGACCAGCAGCAGCTTGGACGCCGCCGTGCGGTTGGGGGTCGACAGGATCATCAGCCCGTCCGCCGCCAATGCCGCCGACAGCCCGGCGATAAATGCCGCCGGGTCGCTCACATGCTCGATCACCTCCAGCGACGTGACTAGGTCGAAACCGTTTTCGGACAGCGCTTCCACCGAGCCGTGGCGATAATCTATGGCTAGCCCCTGCGCATCGGCATGCGCCTTGGCCGCCGCGATATTTTCCGCCGCCGCGTCCAGCCCGGTCACC
>JBGSLY010000126.1:0-2600 GCA_041740435.1 Parasphingorhabdus sp. | reverse complement strand
CTATACCCGCAAGGCGCAAGAAACCAATGCGACGGTGGAGCAATTTGCCTTCACCTCCGGATGCAACCTGATCATGATGACCGAGCCGGGCGAAAAATACCAAGCCCCCGATGGCAGCTGGCAAACTCGCACTGCCGCGGCCCCGATGCGCGATTCGCGTTGTCCTTGATATAAGCAAATTCGCAGTGAAATCGCAGTTCTTCGCTTTAAAAGCTGGCGGAAATCTGCTGTTTCTCCGCACTTCCTGAGTTTATTTGCCGCGATGCAGCATGGCTGTTGACTTGCCGCGACGCCTTTCCTAAACGGGCGGCGCTTCGGCGGGTCAGACCGCTGTCTTTTGCGTGGTAAAAGGTGCAAACACCCTACACCAAAGGCTTTACATACAAGGCCTGACTCTAAAGGGACGTAAAATGGCAGCAGAAACACCCGATCAGGACCCTGTTCAGGAAGACGTGCGTGTGACGTCGCTCGAAGAGCGATTGAAACAGGCACAAATCCGGGATGCGGTTCGTACCGGGCGGAAAACGGCGGGTCCCGATAACAATTATCGTCTGGGCAGCCGGGTTCTGGCCGAATTGATCGGGGGTGTGGCTGGTGGTTTCATTGTCGGCTGGTTTCTGGACCGCTGGCTTGGGACTGCACCGTGGTTCTTGCTGCTGTTCCTTTTCGGGGGGATTATCGTGGCGTTTAGAAATATTTACCGGATTTCGAACGGGGGCTGACCCGGTTCGATCCGCGCAGAAGATCAAGGGTTGACGACGTGGCATCAGAAGGCGGAAAAATTGATCCGATGCACCAGTTTGCGGTGCAGCCAATTTTCGACGGATTTTCCCTGTTCGGGCAACAGATTGCGATCACCAACAGCGCGGTGTGGATGTTCGTCGTGCTCGCTTCTATTTATGTGTTCATGCTTGGCGGAATGAAGCGTGAACTCGTGCCCGGTCGTTGGCAGGTCGCGGTCGAAGGCTTTACCGGCTTTATCGATTCTATGATCGCCACCAGCATCGGACCTGACGGCAAGAAATACACCGCGTGGGTGTTCACCGTCTTCATGTTCATCCTGTTCGCCAATCTTTATGGCATGATGCCCTTTGGTGTGGTTCCCGGTTTGCACGCCTTTACCGTGACCAGCCAGTTTACCGTGACCGGCTTGCTAGCGATTATCAGTTTTGCCATCGTGCTGGTGGTTGGCCTGTGGAAGCACGGCTTCAAGTTTTTCTCGCTGTTTGTACCGCACGGTACACCATTGCCGATGTTGCCGTTAATCGTGCCCATCGAACTGATTTCGTTCCTCGTCCGGCCCTTCAGTCTGGCACTGCGGCTATTTGTTGCGATGATTGCGGGCCACATTCTGGTCAAGGTGTTCGGCGCGTTCGTTGTGCAGGGTCTGGCCAGCATGTCGGCCGGCGGCATTGGTATCGCGATTTTGAGCTTTGTCTTCATCGCCTTTGTCAGCGCATTGGAATTGCTGGTTTGCGCCATTCAGGCCTATGTTTTCGCCCTGCTCACGTCCTTGTACATCAATGACGCGGTCAATCTTCACTAAGTCCCTTTCATATTTTCAAAACTAGGAGTTACTCATGGATCTCGCTTCTGCAAAAGTTATCGGTGCCGGTCTGGCCGCTATCGGTGTTGGTGCCGCCGCCGCTGGCGTTGGTAACGTATTCGGCTCGTTCCTCGAAGGCGCGTTGCGCAATCCTTCGGCTGCTGATGGTCAGCAGGGACGTCTGTTCATCGGCTTTGCGGCTGCCGAATTGCTCGGCCTGATCGCCTTCGCCGTTGCGATGATCATACTTTACGCCCAATAAGAATAAGGGGCGGCACTGTCCGCCCCATTTTCTATTCGGCCTAGGCTGTCCATTCGGGACCGCCGATCATTCTCGCGACCTTGGGTGAAATATGCCACAAATCAATCAATTGATGGACGTCTATGCCAGCCAGTTTTTCTGGCTGTTGTTGGTCATCGGCATCATATATTTTGTCATTGGCAAGGGGATGCTGCCCAAAATCAGCCGCACGGTCGAAGATCGGGCCAAAAAGATTTCCGACGATCTGGCGGCGGCGCAGGCAGCGCAGGCCGAGGTTGAGGCCAAGGAAGAGCAATATCGCGCCATGCTGAACAGCGCGCATGAAAATGCTGCATCAGTGGTGCAAACTGCGCGCGCCACCGCGGCGGCGCAGCGTGAAGCTACGGTCAAGAAGGCGGACGAAAAACTCGCTGCCACGGCCGCTGTCGCTGAAGCGTCGCGGCAAGAAGCACTTTCTACCGCTCTTGCCGAGATTGAAGGCGTCGCTGCGGAAGCTGCAAAAGATATTGTCGCCCGGTTGTCTGGCGCCAAGGTAACTGCGGCCGAAGCCAAAAAGGCCGTCAAAGCAGCGTTCTAAACGCGCGTATTGGAGACTATGATGCCGTTTGTGATTTTGTCCGAAGCTGCCCATGCCGCCGCAGAACCGACCGCGCTGGGTTTTGATGCCGCCGGTTGGGTGGCGTTGGCAATGATCGCGGTCTTTGCCGTCATGCTCTGGAAAAAAGTCCCTGCGTTGATTGGCTCGATGCTCGACAAGCAAATTGCCGAAATCCGCCGCTCGCTCGATGAAGC
>JBGSLY010000125.1:0-8851 GCA_041740435.1 Parasphingorhabdus sp. | reverse complement strand
GGCCCTTCATCGCCCGGATCCAGCCGCGCTGGGATAGGATGATCGTCACCGGCTCGCGCTCGATCATCGCCTCCAGCGGCACATCGCGGGTCGGCGCGGCTTCCGCCACCGTGGTGCGCCGCCGCCCGATGTCGGTATCCTCGGCATAGAGTTTGCGTAAGCCGGCCAGGTCTTTTTTGAGCCGGGTCTTCTGCCGGTCCTTGCTGCCAACCAGTTTTTCAAGGCCATCGCGCTCTTCCAGCAATTTGTCGCGTTCGTTGCGCAGCTCCATTTCCTCCAGCTTGCGCAGCGAGCGCAGCCGCATGTTGAGGATCGCCTCTGCCTGCCGGTCGGTCAGGCTGAATTCCTCCATCAGCATCGGCTTGGGTTCGTCATACCCGCGAATAATCTCGATCACTCTATCGAGGTTCAAATAGGCGATGATATAGCCTTCGAGCAGTTCCAGCCGCGCTGCGATCTTGTCCAGCCGGTGCTGCGAACGGCGGACCAGCACGACAAACTGGTGTGCCAGCCAGTCGCGCAGCACATCGCCCAGCCCCATCACCAGCGGCGTATGCGTCTCGTCCAGCACGTTCATATTGAGCGAAAAGCGGGTTTCCAGATCGCTCATCCGGTACAGCGCGTTTTTGAGGTCCTCCGGATCGACGTTGCGCGATTTGGGCACCAGCACGATTCGCACCTGCTCATCGCTTTCGTCGCGGATGTCCTCCAGAATCGGCAGTTTCTTGTCGCCAATCAGCGCGGCAATCTGCTCGATCAGCTTGCCCTTTTGCACTTGGTACGGAATTTCGCTGACCACCAATTGCCAGGTGCCGCCGGGTAGTTTTTCGATTCCGGTGCTTTCCCATGACCCGTCGTCGAGCCGTCCGTTCGAAAACCGCGCCCGCACCCGCATCGCGCCGCGCCCGTTGCGATAGGCCTCGACAATCGTATCTTTGCTATCCACCAACACGCCGCCGGTGGCGAAATCCGGCCCTTGAACGAGTGCCATCAAGTCTTCGTGGGAAGCGCCGGGATTGTCGATCAGCAAGGTGGCCGCGTCGATGATTTCCGCGGCGTTATGACTGGGGATGCTGGTTGCCATGCCGACCGCAATCCCGCTGGCGCCATTGGCGAGCAGATTGGGGAACAAGCCCGGCATGATTTCCGGCTCTTCATCCTCGCCGTTATAGGTCGGGCGGAAATCGACCGTACCTTCGTCGAGCCCGGCCATCAACTCAATCGCGGTGCGGGTCAGCCGCGCCTCGGTATAGCGATAGGCCGCGGCATTATCGCCGTCGATATTGCCGAAATTGCCCTGCCCATCGACCAAAGGATAGCGCAGCGAAAAGCTCTGCGCGAGCCGGACCATCGCGTCATAAACGGACTGGTCACCGTGCGGATGGTATTTGCCGATCACATCGCCGACCACGCGGGCGCATTTCTTATATCCCTGCGCCGGGTCGAGCTTGAGCAGCCGCATAGCCCAAAGCAGACGGCGATGCACCGGCTTCAACCCGTCGCGCAAATCGGGCAGCGACCGCGCGGTAATCGTCGACATCGCATAGATCAGATAGCGTTCCGACAGCGCACTATCGAACGGCGCATCGACTATGGCATCAAACGGGTCTTCGGGCAGGTCCACAACATCACTCATCGCGCACCCGATAGCAGGGAGGATTCAGCGATGGTAGGGGAAAGATGGGTTGAGGTGATCCTCTCCCATCTCGGGAGAGGACAATGGAGACTTGGCAGCTTTGCTGCCTAGTCGCAGTCGGAGAGGGGCCCTGCCCGGACCAAATTGCCATGCCCTCTCCAAGATCATCTAGGCGGCAAGTCGACAAGATAATCTATCCTCTCCCGAAATGGGAGAGGATTTTCTGCGCATTATTCCCCCAAACCTGCCACAATCTCTCGCGCAAAACTGCTCAGGGTATCGTCACGTGCGCCCATGATGACGATGCGGTCGCCCGGTTGTGCCAGTTCAAGCAACCGTTTGCCGCAATCCGTCCGCTCGGGAAGATGCTCCGCTTTACCGCCCGCTGCGACCACCTTGTTGGTGATACATTCTGCGCCGATGGAACGATCAACCGTGCCGCCAAAATATACCGGGTCGCACATCAATATATAGTCGTCCGGACCGAGCAGTTCGGCCAGCACCTGAGCCAATTCCGCCCCCATTACCCGGATCGGGCCGTAACCGTGCGGCTGGAAAAAAGCCAATATTCGGCCCGGAAAGGCCTTCATCGTGGTGAGGGTCGCCCGGATCTTGTCGGGGTTGTGCCCAAAATCGTCGATCACGGTGATCCCGCTTGCTTCGCCCACCCTATCAAAGCGTCGGGCCAAGCCAGTAAAGCCTTGAACAGCGGCGACAGCGTTATCTAACGGAACACCCAGCAACTTGACCGCCGCCAGCGCCGCCAGTGCGTTGGCGATATTGTGGCGGCCGGGGACCTGCAGGCGGACCGCATATTCCATGCCATCGCAATGGAGGGTGAAGCTGCTGGCAAAGGGGAATTCGGTAACATCGCTTGCCCGCACATCAGACGAAGTGGAAAAACCAAAACTTAAACTGTCCCCGCCGGGCTTTCCCGCCATCAAACCGACGCTTTCCGCATCATCAGCATTCCAGACGGCATGATCCGCGCAAGCAACAAAATCCCCGAACAGTCGGTGCAATTCCTCCATCGATTTGTGATCGAGGCTGATGTTGTTGAGCACCGCAACGCTCGGACGGAACAGGGCAATTGAGCCGTCGCTTTCGTCCACTTCGCTAACGAACAATCCGCCCGCGCCCACCCGGCTGCTGGCAAAGGGTGTGTCGGGGGTGATGTAATTTTTCATCACCGCCCCGTTCATGATTGTCGGGTCGCCGCCCGCCTGATCCATGATCCAGCCGATCATGCCGGTCACCGTTGACTTGCCGCTGGTCCCGCCAATCGCCACACTGCGCGGGGCGGCGTTGAACAGCTCGGCCAGCAACTCGGCCCGGGTTTGCCGGACGCAGCCAAGCGCGCTCGCGGCAACAATATCGGGAACACTCTCCTCGACAGCGGCAGAGGCGATGACAATCTGGCCTGCATCGGTCACACCGCTGCCGTCCTGATCGTACAGCCTGATCCCCTGTTTTCGGAGCCAGTCGAATTTGGCGGCACTTCGCCCATGGTCGAGCGCCCGGTCGCTTCCTGCCACCGCCGCGCCGCTCTGCCGGATGATCGAAGCGAGCGGCATCATGCCCGATCCGCCGATCCCGCAGAAGAAATAGGATTTGTCTTTGCTCATCCCCGCCCGCTATTACCCCGCACAGGTTTTGGCAAGCGGCGGAAAGGAGCATGCGTCACATGCGGATAGGAATTTGTGCGCCCGCCGCGCGACTGGAACGGCAAGAAGCGGAGCGGGTGACCGCGCTCGCGGCGGCGGCCTATCCCGAAGCCGAACTGGTTTTTGCCGAGCAATGTTTTGCCGCCCATGGCCATTTCGCCGGACCCGATGCCTTGCGCGCCGATGCCTTGGTCACATTCGCCAATGATCCCGCAATTGATGCCATCTGGTTCGCGCGCGGCGGCTACGGCGCCTGCCGGATCGCCGAGGCGGTGATCGACCGATTGAACGGTACGGCGCAACGCAAAATCTATCTGGGCTATAGCGATATGGGCAATTTGCTGGGCGCATTGTATCGCGCTGGAATCGGCAGGCCGGTACATGGCCCGATGCCCGCCGATATCAAACGCGGGGGCGGCGAGGCGGCGGTGCTGCGGTCGCTGCACTGGCTGATGACGGGCGACTCGGCGGCGCTGGCCTCGCAACTGGCGAGCGATGACAGCCCAAAGGCGGCGTTCAACCTGATGACGCTGGCGATGCTGGCGGGCACATCGCTCTGCCCCGACCTTTCCGGCCATGTGGTGCTGGTCGAGGAAGTCAGCGAGCATCTCTATGCCGTCGACCGGGCGATGTTTCGCGTCACCAGCCATCTGGCGCAGGTCGGTGCGGCGGGCCTGCGGCTGGGCCGGGTATCCGATGTGCCCGAAAACGATCGGCCCTTTGGCATGACGGCCGAAGAAATCGCCGCCTATTGGTGCGAGCGCTGTGATATTCCATTTCTGGGCAGTGCCGATATCGGCCATGATGTGACCAATAAGCTGGTGCCCTTTGGATAGTCTTCATGCGCCCGGTCGCTATGGGCAGAACAATCGCGACACGGCGCAGCGCCGGACGGTGGGGATTGTCCTCACCCTTGTGGCAGAGGCACTGTTCGTCTTGCTGATCATCGGTCTCGGCACCTCACCGGTTTTCGAAAAAATGACCGATTCCACCCTCAGCGCCTTCAATCTGTCGCCGCCGGGGGCAAAGGCAGAGGTCGCGCAGGAGCAGGCCAAGGCCGAGCCTGAGACCAAGACCCCGCCGCCGCCTCAGGACAAAATACCCGAACGGATCGTCAAATACACCCCGCCCGAAGCGACCTATAAGAAGTTCAGCTCCGCCGAAATGGCGGCCATGGATATTGGTAAATTGCCCAATGCCAAGTCGGGCAGCAACTCCGCCGATGCAGCGCAAGGCAAGGGTAAGGCCACTTATGGCCCCGGCGAAGGTCCGGGCGGCGTGACTTTGGTCAATGTGTCCTGGTACCGCGAGCCGACCGACGCCGAGCTGCGCCCCTATATGACGGCGGTCAAACGGATTGAGCCGGGCGCTTGGGCGGAAATCGCCTGTCAGATGATCGAAAACTACCGCGTTGAAAACTGCCGACAATTGAACGAATCGCATCCGGGCAGCGGCCTTGCCCGCGCACTCCGGCTCGCCTCTTGGCAATTTCTGGTCCGGCCTCCGCGCATTGGATCACAGGCGCAATTGGGCACATGGGTGCGAATCAGGTTTGATTTTACGGCGGAACAGGAAAGCGGAATTTAGTGGGTAACTATTTTGCGCTTTGAAACGGACCGTTCAGCCGGACGATATAGAGGTTGAGTATCGCGGCAAAGCTGACCCAGATAAAATAGGGGACGATCAGCCAACTGGCCAGAACCGAAAACTGCCGCAAACCAATGCACAGCGCCAGCACCGAGCCCCAGAGAAAAACAACCTCGATCAACGACCAGTCGGGTCGCTTGAGTGTGAAGAACAACGGCGACCACAAAAAGTGAAAAACGAAATTGACCGCAAAAAGGACAATGATCGCCATCCGGCCGCTATCATCCACCGCGCCGTCCCAAGCCAGAACGGCGGCCCATGCGGCTAGGCCCAGAATGAGCGTCCAAGCCGGACCGAACAGCCAGTCGGGCGGCTGCCAAGGTGGTTTTTTGAGGTTGCGGTACCATGGTCCAATGGTCGTCAACGCGCCGCCCGCCCCGCCCAGAATGACAGCCCAGAGGATCGCGGCGATGATATGGTTATCGGGCATCATCCGCTTATGGACGGCTATGCTGCGCCGCACAATAGGCGATTGGATACCTGCCCTATCCCCAAAACCGCGCATTGCCGTTTCATGATCGGTGGTGAAGACCATGATGTGGAGAGGAAACAACCATGTCCCGGACTGAACTCGTCGAAATGACACGCTCGCTGGTATCCCATGCGCAAGCGGGAACCATCGAGCAAGCCCCCGACGTCGTGCGCGTACCCGCACGCGAATATACTGACCCGGAGCTGTTCGAGCTGGAGAAGCGCCAGATCTTCCGCCGCCTGCCGCTGATGCTGGCGCCCAGCTGTGAAATTGCCAAGCCTGGCGATTATAAGGCGATGGACGTGGCCGGTGTGCCGGTGCTGCTGACCCGCAAAAAGGATGGCACGGCGGGGGCCTATCTCAACATGTGCTCACACCGCGGCAATCCGGTGGCGCATGGATCGGGCAGCGCGAACCGGTTTGTTTGCGGTTACCACGGCTGGACCTTCGCCAATGACGGCAAGTTGCTCGGTGTAGCTTCTCCGCAAGATTTTGGCGCGATCAACAAGGCGGAGCATTGCCTGAAGGCCTTTCCCGTGCTTGAACGCGCCGGGTTAATCTGGGTCATTCTCGATCCGCAATCGACATTGAGCATCGAGGGGTATTTGTGCGGATATGACGCACTGTTGGACCATTTCGGTTTCGCCGACTGGCACCTGTTTGATCAGCGCACCCTGTCGGGACCGAATTGGAAGACGGCCTATGACGGCTATCTCGATTTTTATCACTTGCCGGTGCTGCACGCAAAGACCTTTGGCGCGGATTTCTACAACCGGGCCAATTTTTTCTCTTGGGGCCCGCATCAGCGGCTGAGCACCCCCTCGCTGACCTCAACCAAAGTGGGCAGCGATGAACAGGACTCGCTGGCCGACATGGACGAGGCCGACTGGCCGCTGGAGGCGTTGATGCAGGGCGTCTGGACCATCTACCCGCATATTTCTATCGCCAGCTTTTATGGCGGCAACACCCGGGGCGCGATGATTTCACAGCTGCTTCCCGGACGGACGGTCGATGAAAGTTTCACCACCCAGTTTTATGTTCTGGAGCGGGAGCCGACCGACCCGGAGGTGATCGAAGGGGCAAACCAGCAATTTGCTTTCCTCGAAACCGTGGTCAAGGACGAAGACTATGCCACCGGCAAGCGTCAGCACGCCGCGCTGATATCGGGCCTGATGCCCGATGTGCTATTTGGCCGCAACGAGGGCGGCGGGCAGGAATTTCATCGCTGGACCCGGCGGCTGGTCGCGGCCAGCGATGACGAACTGCACGCGATGTTCCCGCCGGCTGAGCTCTTGTTGCTGCCGGTACGCCAGATTGCCTATTTCGTCGCCGATATCGAGCAGGCCGCTCTGGCGCATCATGCGGCCTTTGGCTCCGGCCCGTATTTTCTCGGGCGGCACATTCCGCTGGCGTGGAGCGAGCATCGCGGCGCGCGGGTGACCCATGACCATTCCAGCGCATATGGCCAATGGGGCGATGTGATGATCGAATTTGTCCAGCAGCACGGCGATGATGCCAGCGCCTTTCACGATCTCTATCCGGCAGGTTCAGGGCGCTATGGACAGCATCATATCGCGGTCTTTGTCGATGGGTTGGACAGGGCCATCGCCGATTTTGCCGCGCGCGATATGCCTTTGGCGCAAATCAGCGAAACTGTGACCGGTACCCGCTATGCGTTTGTCGATGCGTCCGCCACTCTGGGCCATATGATTGAGCTTTATGAGCCAAGTCGGGCCTTGACCGGATTTTACAAAACTGTCGCGGCGGCGGCGCAGGACTGGGATGGCCGCGATCCCATTCGCGAGTAAGAATAGGAGATAGACATGGCCGGACAGAAAATGATGGGACGGGCACAAACCACCGTCGAACGCTTTTGGCAGGTGCAGGACAGCGGCGACTATACCCAGCTGGTCGATCTTTTTGCCGAAGATGCCCTGCTGGAGGACCCGATCTGGGGCAAGTATCAGGGGCGGGATGCGATTTTGCAATTCATGACCACCATGGTGAAGGAAATGGGCGAGCGCAAAATCCACTTTACCGTCGATGAAATCTGCGGTGACGATCACGCTGCTTGGGCACGCTGGACCATGCATTCACCCGCCGGGTCACGGAGCGGGGTGGGAATATACAAAGTCGTGGACGGCAAGCTGGCCTATTACCGCGACTATATGGACCCCGCCGCCGAGGGCTGAGGGTCCTTTGGGTTTCTAGCGCCCAAAATACCATAGCCTCAACGGCGGGACTCTATTTTATCGGCAGCGCACATTATTGCGGTCAATGGCTCGGCCTGCGATACCGCCAACGACTGCGCCCAAGATAGTGGCCAGCGTTTCCGAATTGCCCGGCGCGATGACATTGCCGAGCACGCCGCCGCCAATGGCGCCGACAATCAACCCGGTCGTGCCATCGGAACGGCGGCAGTAATATTGATTGTCCTGCCCCCGATACACCCGATCATTGGCGTTCAGGCGGCGTTCCCGATAGCGGCGATCATTGCGGTAATAACGATCCGCGTTATAGCCGCCATAGGCCGGGTCAGGCCGGTTATAGTCATAATTGCCATAGCGATCGGAGTGTTCACGGTCGTAATAGCCATAGCCGCCATC
This sequence comes from Parasphingorhabdus sp., assembly GCA_041740435.1. Lineage (GTDB taxonomy): Bacteria > Pseudomonadota > Alphaproteobacteria > Sphingomonadales > Sphingomonadaceae > Parasphingorhabdus. Next base: position 826 of record JBGSLY010000125.1, on the reverse strand, counting down.
ATCATAGCCGCTGCTGCCGCCGCCATAAGTCGCGCAACCGCCGGTGAGCACGGTGGCAGCGGCGAGTGCAGTGAGGATTTTCTGGTTCATCTCGTGGCTCCTTCTGATGGTCCGGATGGCCGAGGTGCAGAAACGGGCAGACAGGCGGACTGTTGTGTTGAAGGAACAACCCTCCGCACCGGGCGGTGTTCCCTTGGCGCAAAAATAAGTCTGCGCCGAAGCCGGTGCGGCATCGCTCCCCTTGCCAGCTTCGCCGCCGCTCGCCATGGTGGGGCGGATTGAGGTTTTATCAGGGGAATATATGTCAGCACCAACCATCCACGGACAGTGTCAGGACCGTTTTGAACCATTGCGCGCCGTTATGGCGGGCAGCATCGCATCGGGCGCGGACGTCGGGGTGTCCTTTGCCGCGACCATCGAAGGCGAAACCGTGGTCGATTTGTGGGGCGGCTGGGCCGATGCAGAGCAGACCAAGCTTTGGAAGGCCGATACCATCATCAACGTCTATTCGACGACCAAGACGATGACCGCGCTGACCGCCCTAGTGCTGGCGGATCGCGGGGCGTTTGATTTTGCCGACCCTGTGGCCAAATACTGGCCGGAATTTGCGGCGGGTGGCAAGGAAGGGGTCACCATCGCCCATTTGATGAGTCACAGCGCGGGCCTGTCGGGATGGGACGAGCCGATGGTGGCTGCGGACCTGTACGACTGGGAAAAAGCCACCTCGCTGCTCGCTGCACAGACACCGTGGTGGAAACCGGGCAGCCAATCGGGCTATCATGCGATCACCCAAGGCTATCTGGTCGGCGAAGTCGTGCGGCGCGTT
>JBGSLY010000124.1:0-2339 GCA_041740435.1 Parasphingorhabdus sp. | reverse complement strand
GACCAGCTGCGTATAGGCGTCGAGATAGGCGAGCGCCATCACGCGGCCAATCTGGGTGTCGTTATAGCCGCCGCCCGCTGCGCCAGCCAATGCGCCGCCGAGGAAACCGCCGCCACCGCCGCCAAAGCTTATGTCGGAGGTCCGCTTATAGCCTTCGACTGTGCGCTCGATTTCGGTTGTCCGGACGTTGATCAGCGACAGGGTGACGTTGGCTTCCTTCTTGTTGATCTTCAGTCCGCCTAGCAGACCGCCAAAGGCACCGCCGCCAAGACCACCGATCAAGCCGGCACCAAAGCCGCCGCCGCCGGAATTGCTGTTCGCCGAAATAATGTCAGGAATGACAACATAATCCGCCGCTTTCACTTGACGCTTGCCGATGTTGGAACCGCGCTGCAATTCGCCGTCATCGCCCAATGCGCGCTCGACCGCGCGCGCCGCAAGACCGGAGCCGCGATCCACCAGCCCGAAGCAGCCCGATTTCATGACAAAGGTTTTGATCAGCGCTTCGGGCGAGCCGATTTCATAGCTGCGCCACCACTGGGTTTCCGGCTCCATCACCGCAATGGTGCCCAATTTTACGGTGCAGATCGGAATTTCCGCCGCACGCTTTTCCTGTTCTTTCTGACCTTTGGACTTGCCAGCAGCCATCGCGCTAGGCGCTGCCGCCAAGCCAAGCGAAGTTACCATCAGAGCCGCTACCAATTTCTTGAACATGTTCATCCCTTCCAAAAACCTATACCTTGCCGCGCACCGGCGACTGATTTCACGCAACCTTAATGCGCTAAATACCTGCCCCGCGCTGTGATTGATAGCACATTTTCGACACAAAAGCGGATTGTCAAATCTGTACAAAACCGGTTTGAAAATGCAATTGTTTGCACGCACTTTCCTTTTGCCAATCAGGTGCTAGCATGGTTGAAAGCGAAAAAGGCAAAGGACATCAGGGGGGAATATGCGGCAAATCGCAGTGATCGGTTCAGGGCCGTCGGGCTATTATACAGCGGAATCGGCGGTAAAGGCGTTCGGCGATGACGTACATATCGATATTATCGACCGGCTGCCGGTGCCCTTTGGTCTGATCCGCACCGGGGTTGCCCCGGACCATCAATCGATCAAAGCCGTGTCCGCCCGCTATGAGAAGACGGCTTTGACACAGCAGGTGCAATTTGTCGGCAATGTCACTATTGGCAAAGACGTCACCATAGACGAGTTGCAGAGCCTCTATGACGCGGTGGTGCTGGCAACGGGCGCGCCAAATGACCGGACGCTGGAGATCGACGGCTCGGAACTTCCCGGGGTGTTTGGCAGCGCGGCTTTTGTTGGCTGGTACAACGGCCATCCTGATTTCGCGTATCTGGAACCGCCGATTGACGGCGGCGGGGTGGCGATTATTGGCAACGGCAATGTGGCGCTGGATGTGGCGCGCATTCTTGCCAAGACCGAAGAAGAATTTGCCGGCAGCGACATCGTGGCGCATGCGCTCGACCGGCTAAAGGTTTCCACACCGGGACGGATAACGCTGCTCGGGCGGCGCGGGCCGCACCAGATTGCAATGACGCCCAAGGAGCTCGGCGAACTTGGCCATCTGGCACGGGCACATCCGGTGGTGGATGGCGACGACTTACCCGAAGAGGGCGCGGACGCATTGCTGGAACCGGGCATGCGCAAATCGGTGACGCACCTCAGGAGCTTTGCCACCGGGGCCGCGAATGGTGCGGACAAACCCATTGTCATCGACTTTGACTTTTTCGCCATGCCGGTTGCTATCGAAGGCAATGGCAAGGTCGAGCGGCTGATTGTCGAGCGCACCCGGCTCGACGCCGATCTTCGCTCTCACGGGACCGGCGAACGCTATGCGATTGACTGTTCGATGGTGATCAGTTGCATCGGCTATAAAACCCCGCCGATTGACGGCGTGCCCTATGAGCATGGCCGGGGCCGCTTTGCCAATACCGATGGCCGAATTTTGCCGGGGCTGTATTGCGTCGGCTGGGCCAAGCGGGGACCAAGCGGGACCATCGGCACCAACAAACCCGACGGCGCTGCGATAGTCGAACTGATCGGGCAGGACATTGGGGCAGGGAATAACAAGGAGGGCCGCACGGGTCTCGACCGCTTGCTGGAGGCGCGCGGGATCGAAGCGGTCACCTATCGCGACTGGAAAAAGATCGAACAGCGCGAAGTCGCCAATGCGCGGGCTGGGTCACCGCGCGAGAAATTTACCGACATCGCGGCCATGATCGCAGCGCGGGGGTAGAGACGTGGCATTTTTCTCCCCTCCCCTTCAGGGGAGGGGCCGGGGGTGGGGAGTGGCCGTCGAAAGCAGTGCTTGCCGACGG
>JBGSLY010000123.1:0-1860 GCA_041740435.1 Parasphingorhabdus sp. | reverse complement strand
CCATCGCCGACAAACCCCTGTTCATCGCCGTAATAAATGGTCGGCACGCCGCGCAGGAGGAACATCATCTGGTGCGCCAACTTGGTCCGCTGCAGCAATTCCTCCGAAGATATATCCGGCTTGTCTGCGCGGATCAGGGTGGTCAGCCGCCCCATGTCGTGATTACCCACAAAGGTCGGCAGCTGGATCGCCGCTGCTTCGCCACCTTCATATAGCACATCGCCATCAAACATTTCGGCCATCACCGCGGTTGGCTTGTCGCGGCCCAACAGCTCGCGCACCGCCGACTGAAAAGCGAAGTCGAGGACCGCTGGAAAGCCATCGCGGCGGGTGTATTGGGCGATATAACCGCTGTCGGGGACATCGCGATAAACCTCGCCAAAGATATGGAAATTGGGGATGCCTTTTGCATTGGCCTTGGCGATCATCGCAGGCACAAAGCTCTGCCAGAACTCCGGATTGACGTGCCGGGCGGTATCGATCCGGTACCCGTCGATGCCAAAGCGCTCGATCCAATCGCCATATATCTCGATCATGCCCTGTAGCACTCGGGGATGCTCGGTATACAGATCATCAAGACCAGCGAAATCACCAAAGCGGCTGCTCTCTCCGCTGAAGGTCGAATTGCCGCGATTGTGGTAATAGATCGGATCGTTGAGCCAGGCTGGTACTTTGACAGTCCGCTCCTCCGGCGTGACAACCGGCGTATAGGCATAGGACGGATCGACTAGCTTCGCAAAATTTTCTTCTGTCTGTACCCCATCCCCGGTGAAGCCCGGATTGATCGCGCCGCCTCTGGAACCGATCCGCGCGACATAGGGATAATCGGCGCGGCTGCGATAGGCATAGCCCGCCGCTCTGCCCTCTTCATATTGGATAACGTCTGCGGTATGGTTGGTGATGATGTCCATATAGACCTTCATCCCCCGCTGATGCGCCGCATCAACAAAGGCCTTGAACTCTGCATTCGTTCCGAAATGGGTATCAATAGCGGTGAAATCGGTCACCCAATACCCATGATAGCCCGCCGACTCCTGTCCCTTGTCCCCCTGCACTGGCTTGTTCTTGAATACAGGCGCGAACCAGATCGCGGTCACGCCCATATTCTGGATATAATCCAGCCTCTTGATCAGGCCTTTAATATCGCCGCCATGATAAAAACCTTTGTTTTTCGGATCGAAACCCGTAACCAGCGGCCCGCCTTTCAAGCCGCCTTTGTCATTGGTCCGGTCGCCATTTTCGAACCGGTCTGGCAGCACAAAATAAATGACTTCGTCTTGTGGCAGGCGGTCCCGAAAGCCTGACGCCGCTTCTTGCGCGGACAGCGGCAGGCCCGAAATCGCCAATAGGCAGGCCGCAACCAAAAATTTCGCTTTCATGCTCGCTCTCCTGCGGCAAAGTTGTGTGCAATAAATTGGCCATAATCGGGCATCTGACGCACTTCGCGCGCGATCAGCAGTTCGATGGTTTCCATGAATTCGGCGAGATCCTTTTTCTCCACCGCATCGGCCAATGGGTGGTGCGCAGCCGGTTCAATCCCCTGCCCGACGAGCACTTGCAGCCAGCCCACCTCGGTAAACAATTCTTCGCCCACACGGAAAATATGTCCGTTGGCGCGGAACAGCTCAATTTTAGCGGCCAATGTATCGGGAATGTCCATCGTTTGACGATCCCGCCAGAATTGGGAATCGCTACGCTCGGTCGCTTTATAGTGCAGCACCAGAAAGTCGCGAATGCTGACAAACTCCAATTCACTCTGACGATTAAATTCGTCCGCCACCGCCGGGTCCAATGTCTTGCCCGGCAGCATTTTCAAGAGCCGCGACAACGCCGATTGCACCAGATGGATGCTGGTCGATT